>DBFBJF010000315.1:0-2793 GCA_048203265.1 Candidatus Merdiplasma sp. | reverse complement strand
GTTCATAGGTGGTATCATCAAAAAGTTCAATCCCGATCTCTTCCGCTACTTTTCTGGAGACGGCGCAGTATTCATCCGGCGTCACCTCACGGGAAAGCGGAATGATGAGACGGAGCCTGGGCTTTTCCGGGGTATGCTTATGAGTGGAATACACATAGCACTGAAAAGAGAAGAACATCTCGATCTGATCGATAATATCCGGTGTCGCATAGTCCATATCCAAAGACAGTCCGGAACGGGTAAGCACACAGTCCTTCTTTCTCCGCCCGCCTTTTAACGTTCCCAGCACAAAGCCTCCCACATCCTTAATCTCATCCTGTTTCGCTTTCCCCAGCTTCCGGTACTGCTCCACCGTTTCAGCTGTCCGCCGGGTGTGGGAAATCCGGTCTCTAAACTCGGACAATTCCATTTCCACAAGGTTCCAGTGTTTCTCCATTCTGGAGTTGCCAATACTCAATCGGATCATTCGGTTCCCTCCTCCATAAAGATTTCCATATTTCTTCCTATCCTCCGCAGCATCCTTTCACACTCCCGGATACAGCGCTGCAGCTCCCGCTTTTCCGATTCATCTTCCGTCTTTTTCTCCCGGTTCTGATATGCCTTTATTCGGGCTCGATAATTGATCTCTTGTTTAACCAGAAACTGCCGCAGCTTTTCCTTCTCCGCCTTCTCACAGTACTGCCGGATCAACGGGGAAAGTTTCCTTGCTTTCGCAACGGTACAGGGGAAGAAACGCTCGATTTCTAAAATCATCTGCCCGGTCGGATACCGGATGTGTAACCTCTTTTCTTCTGCTTCCATATGCTGTACGGCATAATAGGCTGTCGGGTCAGGACAACCTGATCCATTCTTATAACTGATCCCCATATCGCATCCTCCTCTAATCTTTTTTGTAAAACGCACACTCGTAACCGTCCGCACGGAGGGGCAGGCCAGCTGCCCAGTCCGGCTGCTCCGACATGATCTGGCAGATTTCCTCTACCCCGGAGACACCATCCGGGACTTCCAATACTGCTTCATCGTGGATGTGCATGACGATTTCAAGCCCCCTATTTCTGAGCCGGAGCATGGCCAGCGCCAAAAGGTCACGGGCCGTAGCCTGCACGATGTTCTCCACCAGCTTCGGGCCATAGGTTTCAATCCGCATCCACTTTTTACTTTCCCCGACACCTTCATAGGAGAGGCTCTCCCGGCCAAACCGATTCTGGGTCATCCGGGGCTTGATATAGGACAGCTTCCGGCCGGAGGGAAGGGTAACAAATAAAATGCCGGAACGGTAAGTAAAGCACAGGTTTCCCAGCACCACCTCCGTCCGCTCTTTCACAGCCTTTATTGCCGCTGCGTCCACATCCCACCAGAACTTTGTGATATGGGGATTGGAATTTCTCCACTGACTCACCAGCGGCTGCAGTTCCTCTTCCTGCAAGCCCATGTCCAGAGCGCCCATCGAAGTAAGCGCCCCGACAGCGCCGCCATACCCCAGTGCAAGCTCTGCAATCTTTCCCTTCTGACGGAGATGGCCATTGACACCATGCTTTATAACCGGAACGCCAAACATCTTCGATGCGGAAGCACAGTAAATATCGCCGCCTTCCACAAAAGTATCCAGCCGCCACTGCTCCCCGGCAAACCACGCTAACACCCTTGCCTCAATTGCTGAAAAATCTGCTACGATAAACCGGCATCCGGGCTTTGGTACAAAGGCAGTCCGGATCAGTTCCGACAGCACTTCCGGGGTGGAATCGTATAGCAGATCCAGATCTTCAAACCGGTGCTCTTTTACCAGGCTGCGGGCCAGTTCCAGATCCGGGATATGGTTCTGTGGGAGATTTTGTACCTGCACCAGGCGTCCGGCCCAGCGTCCTGTACGGTTCGCTCCATAAAATTGGAGAAGGCCATGCACCCGGCCATCCGAGCAGACAGAGCGCTCAATGGCTTCATACTTTTTCACACTGGTCTTTGCCATCAAAAGACGGAGTTTCAATACTTCCAAAACTTCTCCGTCCGTCTCCGAGATCAGCCCTTTGACCGTCTTTTTATCCAACTTCTCCGCTTCCACACCATGCTCGGCAAGCCAACCCTTAATCTGCGCCGGAGAATTGGGATTAGAAAGCCCGGTCAGTTCATAAGCTCTGGCCGAGACCATCTGCCGGTACTGGTTATCACAGAGAACTGCATTCTCCACCAGCTGCTGATCCACCAGAATCCCACGGTCATTGATTTCCTGATCCATCCGGTACAACTCCATTTCCGATTCTGGGATCGGAAACTTCCACAGCTTCTGCCGGATCTCCCGCTCCGCATCCACATCCCGAATACAATAGGTTTTGAACCGTTCCCATTTCTCTGGGGCATCCTCCGGCCGGTTCCGAGTCCGTCCGCCGTTTGCTTTTGTGGGTTTGCATGGCATGGAGAAGAACCGGACAAGGTCAGTACCTTCCTTCAGCTTTTTTCTCTGGATATTCAGGACTTCACCCACATTATCCAAGGACAGGGGAAGGGCCAGCATGGCAGACTGGACTGCGGTACACTGCCATCCGTTTGGAGAAAGTCTCCGGCCCAGATACCGGGAAATACAGGTGCGCTCAAACTGAGCATTGAACGCTGTTTTTGTGATTGCCGGATCTTCCAAGGCATCCAGTACCTTCTGTGGAAGTTTCTCCCCGCAGGCTACACCGATATTTATAAGCATACTCTGATCGGGATTACCGACATGGAGCGTCTGATGGGGAAAAAGGAATTTGCCCGTATCCTCGGCGCTCTGGTGTACAAGCCCGCAGGAAAGATTACGCT
>DBFBJF010000314.1:0-2857 GCA_048203265.1 Candidatus Merdiplasma sp. | reverse complement strand
GATACATCCTGGCGCTTTTTTTATGCATCCCGGCAAACAGAGAGCGCTGCGTAATCAGAACCAAACAGATGATTCCTATAAGGATCAGCACAGTGTAGGCTCCCACCACACCGATGGCCGGACAGAAAAGCGTGACAAAGGCGCCTCCCACCAGACCGCCTCCAGTGTGATACCGGGCGCCTGCCTCATAATACTCCATGATTTCATGCCCCTGGGTATAACCCAGCATCAAAAGTTCCATAATTCCACAGGCAACAAGATAAAGACCGCCTACGCTGGCAGCCTTTATCTTCGCAATGTGACTTTTTCTGTTCGAAATAAGAAACGCTGTGGTAAAAAACAGAACAAACGGCAGCGGATAGGCCAGAACGCCAAAGCACCCGAAGAAAAAGCCGCTCACAGCCTCTCCGACAAAGCCTCCAATTCCAAAAAGGCTGATAAACAGAAAAATTGAGAACGCCAACATCAGCCACAGGAAAATTTCATAAAAAAGCAGCGGATTCGTGCGGTCCTCATACTCAGCCCCAGCCTTCCTTACTTCCCGCTGGGAGTTTTTTGCAGCTGAGGTTTTCTTTTTTCCGGCAGTCTGTCCGCTGCTTTTTCTGGTTGTCGATGTTTTTGAAGCAGTGCTCCTGGAAGAGGAGGTCCTCTTCCCTGCACTGCTCTTACTCTTTGTTGATTTTACAGCCATTCACTGTCCCCGTCTTTCCCCTTATCCTGCGGCTTAGCCGCATATCTTCCATTGCTTCAAAATCTCCGCGCTTTTCTCCTTCTTACAGAACAAAATGACCAACGATAGAGATGATGCCGACAGCAAAACAATAAAACGCGAAATACTTGAATTTTTTATTTCTCACCACCACAAGCATGGTGCGAATACAAATATATCCCACCAAAGCCGCCGCGATCATACCGGCCGCATAGGTGCCGACCATCCCCTGGGTAATGACTTCCTGGCCCACATCCTTGATCTCCAGGATCGCTGCTCCCAGGATTGCCGGGATGGAAAGGATAAAGGAATACTTCACCGCAAATTTCCGGTCAAATCCGCACAGCAGGCAGGCGGTGATGGTGGTTCCTGAGCGGGAGAGTCCCGGCAGTGTGGCAAAGCCCTGGGCAACACCCACAATCACACCCTGTCCATAGGAAATGTCCTTCGGAATCTTATTACAATTCTTTGCTCTGTCAGAGATTAACAGCAGCACACCGGTGATCAGGAGGCAGATACCGGGAACCAGAAGCGTCTGGGAAGCGTTCGTGATCAGTTTCTGTCCCAGCACTCCCATGATTGCAGTGGGAATGGTGGACAAAATCAGCAGTACCACGAACTTCCGGTAGTTTGTGCGCACAATCCGCTTATAGGGCCGCTTATTTTCCGCGCCTTTGTTCTTGAAGAAGGTTCCCAGGTTCGAAAACACATCTCCCAGCATATGTACGGCCTCCACAATCAGCTTCCAGATATCCTTCCAGTAAACAATAAACACCACCAGAAGCGTTCCGATATGCAAAAGTATGTCAAAAAGAATACTGCTTCCCGTATCGATATGGAAAAAGTTCTGAATAATTGCCAGATGTCCGGAGCTGCTCACGGGCAGAAACTCCGTCAGTCCCTGCACAATTCCCAATAAAATTGATTCTAAAACTGACATGATATCCTCCTCAATGAATCATTACTAAAATATTCTACGTAAAATCTATATTTTGAAACACGCCAATTTATTATATCATCATATTTTTTTTATGTACACCAAAAATTTCCTTAAATTGCGCTTAAAAGTTACTATTCACAGCCGTTTCAGAATTGACAGCAGGTGCATCGTGCTTGCACGTAAGCATCTGTTGTCAATTCTGAAACCAGACTGTGAAGCAGTCACCCCGCCCGCATAAGCAGTCTTAGGGAAACGCTGATGAAAGCGTTTCCCGCGCCGGATTTGCGCCGCAAAGCGGCACTTTCCGTTGCAAATCCGTGCGCATCCTGCGAAGCGGCTAAGGAAGTGCTCAGCGCTTCCTTAGCTCTGTAAGAGCGGGACTGGAGCCTCAAAGAGGCGACGAGTGCGCATGTGGGCGGGGCGGCTGTGAATAGTAACGCTTAAAATGGGGTGCCAAAGTTGCCGGATTACAGCGCCCCCGGGGCTGCCGCAATCGCTGCGGCACCCCCGGCCTGGTCACTGCTCACTTTTTTTCCTGTCCTTTCTTTCCCTGGCGGCACAGCTTTTTCAGCTTATGCACCGCCTGACTGATGCCTCCCACAGCGTTAATTAGTCCCTCTTTTACCGCATCTTCCCCCACCAAAATGGTGCCGAGATCCTTCGTCAGCATACTGGTGTTCATCATCATCTGCTCCAGCCGCTCCTCGGTGGCCTGGCTGTGCTCCGCGATAAAACTGATGATCCGATCCTGCATCTGGCGAAAATAGTCGTAGGTCTGGGGCGCCCCGATCACGGTACCACTCATCCGCACGGGATGAATCACCATGGTTCCGGTCTTAACGATAAAAGAGTAATCGGAGGAGACCGCGATGGGTACGCCGATGGAATGACTGCCGCCCAGCACAAGAGACACGGTGGGCTTGCTGATGCTGGCAATCATCTCCGCAATAGCAAGCCCGGCCTCCACATCGCCTCCCACTGTATTCAGCAGCACCAGAAGGCCCTGTATCTCCCGGTTTTCCTCAATGGCCGCCAGTTGGGGCAGCACATGCTCATACTTGGTGGTCTTGGAGTTAGCCGGAAGACACTCATGCCCCTCGATCTCTCCGATAATACTCAGCAGATGAATGGATTTATCAAAGGAAACCTGGCCGAATTCCAGTAGTTCTTCTTTTGCCTCTTCTTTCATATTCTCTTTCATATTGCTG
>DBFBJF010000313.1:0-3417 GCA_048203265.1 Candidatus Merdiplasma sp. | reverse complement strand
ATGGAGGTTTTTTCATGACTTACGCGGAGTTTTTCTCTAAGATCAGAGGAGAGTTTATGGGGGCGGATGTGAGCGACATCCACGAGCATCTGGCTTATCAGTTTAATATCACCGGTGAGGCGGAGGGCATCTTTTACGTGGAAGTGAAGGACGGAAAGCTTTATGTGGAGCCCTACGAGTATTTTGACCGGGACGTGATTTTCACCAGCACTGCGGAGACGCTGATGAAGATTGCGGACGGAAAGCTGGATCCCGTTTTGGCTGTCACCCTGCAGAAATTGAAGGTGGATGGAAACATCGATAAGGCCCTGAAATTTAAGGAGCTGATTGACGCCAAGCGGGGTTCCAAAAAGAACAGAAAAGACTGACATCAAGATATCGAGCATCATTGGAATAGAAATTGAGACGGAGGACTGATATGAGCAGGATCGCAAAGGCGGCTGCAGCGCTGCTGGGACTTCTGGCCATCTCAGAGGCCGGAGGCAGCGCGTATTTTTACCGCAGAACCATGAAGCGAAACAAGGTGAAAGTGGAGCGGACCATGAAAATGTCCGGCACAGACTGGAGCCAGTATATGCCCCTGATGGAGCCGAGAAAAGAGTACATGATGGCCCAGCCCCATGAGGATGTGTGGATCAAATCTTATGACGGGCTGAGACTGCACGGCACATTTTTTCCAAACGGAGGATCCAAAAAGGTTGTGATCTGTTTCCACGGATATACCAGCCAGGGACTCAGCGATTATATCGGACTTTCCGATTATTATCTGAAACACGGATTTGCCATGCTGCTGGTGGATGAGAGGGCCCACGGCCAGAGCGAGGGGGAATACATCGGCTTTGGATGTCTGGACCGCCTGGACGCCATGAAGTGGATCCGGTGGACGATAAAAACTGTGGGGGAGGATGTGTCCCTGCTGCTCCACGGTACTTCCATGGGAGGGGCCACCGTGCTCATGGCCAGCGGGCTGAATCTTCCGGCGCAGGTGAAGGGAATTATTTCCGACTGCGGATTTACCTCCCCCAAGTATGTGTTCACCCATGTGCTTCACACCATGTACCACCTGCCGGCTTTCCCCATGATTCAGATTGCTGATGTGGTGAACAAAAAGAAGGCGGGATACGGCCTGGATGAGTGCAATGCCGCCAGGGAGGTACGCAAAGCGAAGGTGCCCATCCTGCTGATCCATGGAGAGCAGGATACCTTTGTTCCCTGCAGTATGTGCGAAGAAATCTATGAAAACTGCGCTGCCCCCAAAAAGAAACTGATTGTAAAAGGAGCAGCCCACGCGGAGAGTTATTATAAAGATATGGAAGCCTATGAGGCTGCCCTGGATGAATTTATCGGAGGTGTGATCAAATGATGAAAAAGAGAAAGGGATACCCGGTATATCCCCTGACGGTTGCCCAGAAATTTCACTTTTTTTATCTGAATTTTTGTCCCAAAAAGGAAGTATTAAATATCGGAAGCAGCTTAACCATCGGAACAGAGCTGGACTGGGATGTGCTCAAGGACGCCATCTACCAGGCTTACAGCCGCTGTGAGTCCATGCGTCTGCGTTTCGTGCAGGATAAAAAGGACGGTACCTGGTACCAGTACGTGGTGGATAAGGAGGAGCGGGACATCGAGTTCGTGGATTTCTCTGGAGTGACCATGGAGGAGGCCAGCGAAACCATGCAAAAGTGGACCAGGGTTCCCTTCACCAAACAGGATGCGCCCCTGAACCGGATTGTGATGATCCATATGCCGGACGGATACAACGGAATTTATCTGCTGGTGGATCACAGAACCATGGACGCCCAGTCCCTGTTCTGCTTCTTTAAAGACATCATCGAGATCTACTGCAACGCCAAGTACGAAGGGGTTCCCTATCCCAAGGAGATGGCCTCTTATATCGAACAGATCCAGAAGGATCTGGAGTACGAGAATGGCAGTAAGGCCCAGGCCAGAGACCGGGAGTACTTTGAAAAAATCATCAGCGCTTCCGAACCCATTTTCAATGGTCTCCAGGGCCCTATGCTGCTGGAAAACGAGAGAAAGCGCCGCAACAATCCCAACCTGCGGGCAGCGGTCAATGTCTCTGACTCCGTGGATTCCGCACTGGATATTTTCCATCTGGAGGGCGAGCCCACCAAGCGGCTCATGGACTTCTGTGAGAAGTATCACGTGTCTCTGGTATGCCTGCTGCTGATGGGACTGCGCACTTATTTCCAGAAGATGAACGGAAATGACGATGTGTCCATCAACACGGCAATCGCCAGAAGAGCTACTTTGAAGGAGAAGAAATCCGGAGGAACCAGAATCCATTCCTTCCCCTTCCGCACCATTATTCCTGAGGACCGCACCTTCCTGGAGGGTATCTACGCTATCCGGGATCTGCAAAATGAGTATTTCCGCCATGCCAACTACGATCCGGTGGAGTACTTTGCCACCCGCGCCAAGGTATGGCCCAATGAGCCCGGCCTCACCTACGAGCCCATGTCCCTGACCTACCAGCCTCTGTCTTTGAAGGAGAAAGGACTGGACAAGCTGGGAGACATCAAGTACAAGACGGCCTGGTATCCCAACGGGGCAACCACCCAGGCCATGTATCTGACGGTGATGCACCGGCCTGAGGACAACGGACTTGACTTCAATTTTGAGCATCAGGTGAAGGCGGTATCCAGAGAGCAGCTGGAATACCTGTACTATTATCTGTGCAAGATTATGTTCAAGGGCATTGAGAATCCGGATCTGTCCGTTGGTGATATCATCAAGCTGGTTTAAAATGGAGGAAGAATACATATGTTTGAGAAATTTGTGGAAATCATTTGTAATTACGTGGAAGTAGAGCCGGAGAATGTGCATCCGGAATCCCGTTTTATGGAGGATCTTGGATTTACCTCCTTCGACTTTATGAGTATGCTGGGTGAGCTGGAGGACGAGTTTGATGTGGAGATCGATCAGACTCAGGCTGCCAACATCAGGACCGTTCAGGAAGCAATGGATTATCTCCAGACACTGACGGAGGAGAACTGAGAAAGCGCTTTCCTCAGCGTTTCTTTGAGAAGAAAGCAGTCATATAGGGGGGCCGCGGGCGCGGCCCAAAGGAGGATTTTATGGTTTGCAATACAATACGGGAAATCCTGGACTACGCCGCTGACCGGTTTGGGGCGGGGGACGCCATTCGTTATAAAGTGAAGAAGGACACCATCGAAGCGAAGTCCTATTTGGATTTAAAGCGGGACAGCCAGCGGTTTTCCCGTCTCCTGGAGACACTGGGGGAGGAGCGGGGGTGCCATGTGGCGGTTACCGGTATGACCTCCTACTCCTGGCTTGTCACCTACCTGGGAACGGTGTGCGCTGGAGATGTGGCGGTTCCATTGGATGTATCTTTGCCGGCCCAGGACATGTGCGAGCTGATCGACCGCTCGGACG
>DBFBJF010000312.1:0-4327 GCA_048203265.1 Candidatus Merdiplasma sp. | reverse complement strand
CTTCTGGACAATGGATTCGTTGTAGGCGACTTTTCCATTGCCAGCGTCATACGGCGTTTTCTCTACTGTATCCTGCGCATACTGCTTATACCAGGCAGCGCCGTCCACAGATTGGACAGTCTCAAAGCTGCCATGGGTAGGCGCCGCATATTGGTCAGCACTGTAAAGGGCAAATTCCCGGCTGCCGGCATCCGTTTTTTCCACGCCGGTCATCCGCCCGCCGCCAATCTCCATGTTCGTGTAGGTGGCAGCTTCCGGAGCAGAGGTGTCGATTCCCATATAGGAGGCATAGGCTTTTGCCGCATCCTCCCCTTTGATGGAGCCGACCTGCCCGTAATTGCCATGGGCGATATTGCTGATTACGTTATTGGCAAAGTCTCCGCCTTTCTTGAGCGAGGACTGATAGAGCATATTCCCGACGCTGGGCCCTTCCGAATAGTGGGTAGCAGCATTGACGGCTTCCCGCTGTACCTGGCGTCCCACTGCACCGGCAAGCCCTCCGGAGAGAAAGCTGCCGCCAACGGCTGCGCTTCCGGGAGAGGATGCCCTGCGGTATCCGCCGCCACCACCATGTCCGTGGAAGGCTCCGGCAAGGCCCCGGCCTGCAATGAGCAGCTCCGCCATCATGTTCCCGCCAGTGTTTCCTACATTGATCCCCAGGGATGCCATAAAGCTGTCGATCTTCTGGGAAACCTTGAGGAAAGCAATGGCACAGAGGAACCAGATGAACACATTTCCGGTCACGGCTTCCTTTCCCTGTTCTGCTACGGCTTCCTCCACCTGGGCTTCTGTCAGCTCTGCCGCAAAGACCGGCATGGAGCAGAACAAAACCAGGCAGGAAACCAGTACCAGGGCAGTGAGGATTGGTTTTTTGTATTTCATGGACTCCTCCTTTCATCAGAGTGATAACGGGTTTGCGAGGAAAGTGCCGACCATGCTGGTAAACAGCCGCAGGCACCAGGCGTTCATCAGTAGCAGGAAGAACTGCCCGCCCAGCATCCGGCACCAGGATTTGAAGATGTTCCCGGTGGATTGGGAGGCACCTGTGGCAAAGGCAACCGGCGCCGTATAGACCAGCACTCCCAAAAGGATGTAGCGCTCCGCTGCTTCAAAAAGCAGCTTGATGTAATTCCACGCCAAAATCAAAACTAAAATGAGGGCGATAATCGCCACGGCTCCATTGGCGCATACACCCAGGATGACGGTGATGACTGAATTGAAGCTGGCAAAATCCAGGGAGGGAAGCTCCTCCGTTAAGATCCAGTCATAAGGCGTCCCGGCAATGCCAAGGAGCAGGTTCACGATGTCTTCCGCGTAAAAGGCCAGAAAGATAAAAAGAAAGGATCGGATCGACAGCTTGATGGGATCCTCTGCTTCGATTCCGGCACCCATGAAGTAGTTCTTGAAAAGCTGCCACACCCAATTTAAGAGGATGAGGCCAAGTGCCAGTGCAAGAAACACATCGTACATGGTTTCTGCCGCAGGAAAATAGCGCAGGAACGTGTCCATGGAGCAGCCGAGGGCGCCCAGGACTGAAGTGGTGATCAGATCCAGGATGTTCATGACCTGTTCTGCGATCCATTCCACGATTCCGTCCAGTATTCCCATGTGGTTTCCTCCTTTCCGGGCTTATCCGCTGTATGTGCCTCCGGCAAAGAACGGGGTAATGTATGCCATAATAAAACCAAGGCCGTTCAGAATCGCCCAGGTAATGATGATCCGCTTCAGCCAGGCACGGCTCTCATCCACGGTCTTGCCGGATTTCGAGAAATTCATCAAAAGCAGCGCCACGGATGCGGTCACTACGGCGGCAATGGTGGATATGAGGACGATCTGGTTGTAGACATCCTTCATGATCTCATTGGCCTTGTCCCACATATTGGAAGCAAGCACCGGCTGGACATTCGCTGCAACAAGCGTAAAGAGCAGGAAGGCTGCGTAGAGGTATTTCCCGTAGCAGACCGTCCGCTTTTTCTCCGGTGAAGAGTTTGCAGGTAACTGTTTCATGTATGACCTCCTTCATTGATCTTGAAAAAACGGACGGGATTGCTTTTCCCGCCCGTGCTTATAATTTCCTGCCTCAAAAAGCAGAAGCAGCCCGGTCAATGCGGACTGCTTCTGTAAAGCCATATGAAGTTGTTGAAGGGAAACCTCCTTTCCCTGCACGAAAAAACGCAGCCAATCCGGGCGGGAGGCTGCCGCCTTTGGATGCGCTACGTTTTCGCTGCATATAATTTTGACAGTACCTATTGTAACACGGGGAAATTTACGGCACAATCGCAAAACCGTGCCAGTTTCGTGCGAAACCGGGAAGAATGTGTGCCACGGTCAGAACGAAGGGAAAGTGAAAATGTTTGGGGAGATAAATTATTCCGAACCTGGGAGATGGACATCCCGAAAGAAGGTGTTATAGTCCACCTGAAAGATCTGGGACAGACCAGCAACGACCGAGATGCGGATGCTGTAGGTACCGCCTTCGATCTGAGAGTAGATGCTCCGGGTGATGTCCAGATCCATAAGCTGCAGTTTGGAAACCACCTGGTCCTGTGTCAGCTTCCGCTCCATGCGCAGGGAGCGGATGGTTTCGCCCATCTGAATATCCTGTTTCAGTTTTTGTTCCATGAAAGAAGCCTCCTTTTTCGTGTTTCCGGGAGTATGCCGAAACCGATCTCGTGAATTTGCAATGTATTCATTGCAGTTTCCTTGATTCTACTGGATATTCCGAGTATAATTGCAATGTATTCATTGCAAAACCGCAGGGGCTTAGGCCCTGCGGTCAGTTCTGTTTCTCTACCAGGGAGGCTTTGGAGAGCAGCTCCTGGATTGTTTCGATGGTTTTGTTATCCAGGGAGCTGACATATTGGATGAGGTTTAAGGCAGCCGGTGACATCCTATAATCATGCGCCTGGCTTAAAAGCCAGCGATCCATAGACAGGCTGAAGGTTTTGGAAAGTACCATGGCAACTTCCAGAGATGGAAGTTGTTGTCCACGTTCAATCTTGGTATAGTATGAATAGGAAATGCCTGCTTTTTCTGCAGCATATTCCTGGGTGTATCCGAGCTGGAGCCGCCGTTCCTTCAGGATCCTGCCGATCCGACTGATTTCAGATTGTTCCATGTTCTTTACACCCCCTTTTCCATGTTTGCCTTTATGGTAAGACATAAATAGTGCCTGAACCACATACTATTTATGCTCATAACAGACACAAATAATGCTTGTTACAGACATAAATAAAGCGGGAGGAAGGACGATGCAGAAGGGAAAGTATTACCGGATGAGAAAAGAACTGGTATGGGGAGCGGGCATCCTGGCTGCCCTGCTTCTTTTTTTCACAGCTTTTGGGAAAATGAAAGATACGGCAGATATGTCGCAACAGGAGGAGTTCACTTCTATGGAGTATAAAGAATTGCCAGCAGTCCAGTCGGAGCTGTCGGATCCGGAGGGCTGTTATCTGTGTGGTACAGCAAAGGAAAGCATGATGGGATATTTCCGGCAGTTTGATGATCTGGGGATTATCAGTGTAAACCAGTGGTATGTGCTGGATTTCGGCATCCTGCCTCATGAGGAGGACGGAGCAGATACCAGTGGCACCAGGACTGCCATGACAGGCACCGGGGAAGGCGGAGATTTCTTTTCCAGCACACAGACACCCTCCCGTGGGATTTCCACGGTAGAAGTCAGCTATGGGGAAGATAGCATCCTGGATGTGGAGAAAGCAAAAGCTATTCTTTGCCAGGACTGCCTGGACAAGCTGCTCGCTGTCATGGAAACCTACGGACCGGAAGGGGAGGAACCAAAGCCCAGGGATCTTTGTCTGGTGGATTTTCAGACGCTGGAACTGTATTCCCTGCAGGAGCAGTATGCCAGCTACTACATTCGGGATTATTATGTACGGCTGGATCAGACGGAGGACGGGATGGAGGTGGAGGCGGTCTATGCGCCAGTGCGGGATTGACGGGAAATTCCATGGAAAATCAGGCAGGCTGCCACTATGCTATCCGGACCGCATATGGTATGATAAAAGTATTCTAAGGGAAGGGAGCGGGATGTGATGCAGGAGCAGGAATGTACGCTGGATCTGAATACAATCGAGGCGGCAGTCGCCGGGGAGAAATGGGCGCTGGAGAAGGTGCTGGCATATTATGCGGATTATATTGAGGAACTGGCGACAGTAGAAATCGAACAGCCAGATGGAAGCGTGAAAAAGGTTGTGGATGAGGATTTGAAACAGCAGATTGGGCTGAAGCTGCTGGAAGAGATACCGAATTTCCCGCTGGAGGAAGCAAAGAAGAGGGCGGGCCAGGAAGAATGAGAAAAGTTTAGTAA
>DBFBJF010000311.1:0-5762 GCA_048203265.1 Candidatus Merdiplasma sp. | reverse complement strand
CTCCTGAACCAGTTCGTATCCTGCCCCGGAATAAATTCTGATCTGATCCGCTTTCTCCTTCCAGGTCTCCTGCTCCCCCTCACCGTTGATCCAGGTACCCTCCAGAAGCTGTTTTACCTTCAGACATCCTCCCGTCACTTTCAGGTAGGTGAGTCTGGTCCCCTGGCTGTCTCTTGCGATCTTATAAACCCGGGCGCCGAACTCCTCTCCGTATTCTCCGGGACAGGTATAGACTTCCAGCCCGCGGATCAGCCCATCCACCCCTTCCAGCTTCAGCGCGGAACCGAAATAGCAGGGAAATACGCTTCTCTCCCGAATCAGGCGGATTCGCTCCTGCCTGGATATGGTTCCCGTATCCAGGTACTGTTCCAGCGTCCCCTCCCCGCACATAGCCAGGTTTTCCAGAAACTCCTCGCTCTCCGGCCCCTCCGGATCCTCAAACTCCAGGCATCGCTCGTCCAGCCTGTTCTGCAGTTCCCCAAGCAGCGCCGCCTTATCTGTTCCCTCCTGATCCATCTTATTGATAAATAGAAATACCGGAATGCGGTACTGCTTCAGCAGTCTCCACAGAGTCAGCACATGGCCCTGGACTCCATCCGCTCCGCTGATCACCAGGATGGCGTAGTCCAGCACCTGCAGAGTCCGCTCCATCTCTGCCGAAAAATCCACGTGCCCCGGCGTATCCAGCAGGGTTACCGGGCGCTCCCCCAGCATCAGCTCCGCCTGCTTGGAAAAAATGGTGATGCCTCTGGCCCGCTCCAGCTCGTAGGTGTCCAGGAATGCGTCCCCATGGTCCACCCGCCCGGCCTTGCGGATGCTCCCCGTCAGGTACAGCAGGCTCTCGGCCAGGGTGGTTTTCCCCGAATCCACGTGGGCCAGCAGCCCGATATTGATATGCCTGGAAGGCTTCTTTTCTGATCTGGTTTTTCTATGTTCAGACGTATTTTCCATGAAAATACCCCTTTCTGTTCTATCGTAGTCAGTGACTATCATATCACAGAAAGGGGAAGAAGTCGATGGATCATTATTTTCTGCAATCGTCCCAGCCTCACCTGCTGCTTACTTTAATCTGTATCTGCGTCCTTTATTTTCTCCTACCGCCTCTATTTTTCCTGATTTTACAAGTTCGTTTACCAAAATTCTTGTCCTTGACAATTTTACTCCGATAACTTCAGCCAATTCACTCGTTTTATATTCCCGGTCAGGAATCATATATTCCAGAATATGTTCCAACTGCAATTCTGTCCTTTTTGTCACTTTCTTTTTATCGCCATTTTTTATCGCCATTTTTTTATCGCCACTTTTTATCGCCACTTTCCTTACAAACGATAATTTCAAAATGGTTCTGTCAGGTCCGTATTCTTCTATGACTTCCGGCTGTTTCCATCCCTGCTGTTCCCACACACTGTATATATCCGGGACGCCGCTGCCGGCTCTCTCACCAATACCGATCAGATTAAACATTTTCATCAAAGCTTTGTTGCGTGGATCGGATATACCGCCTTTCAGCATCTGAGCTTTCCCAGTCCGGATACTTCCCGGATTCTCCATTACGATAGAATCTGCATCTTTCCGGATCACAATCCCTCTCGGGAAATAAAAGTCCGTATTTACGATGCAGTTCGCCAAAGCCTCTCTCAACGCCTTGTGTACAGGCGTATCATCTACCCGAGTTATTCCATCCAGCTTAAACGGTATTTTCAGATCCCTCACAAGTTTTCCGTAAACCCGAAAGAAAAAATCAAATAAATTTCCCGTCCAGTCGCCAGAGCTGGACTGCAGCCTGTCCGTCCAGCGGATTGTCGGATCAAGTACTTCCCGGTAGTCCAGAAAATACTCAGGAAATTCATATAAAATCTTATACTCTTCACCAAACATAAGAAGTCCAGCAGCTGTAGGATGCAAAGTATGATCTCTGTCAGACAGCTTCGCAGCACCTATTCTCTCCAAATATTCTTCATCACTCAGCCTCTCCCATACGTGTTCTGTTCGGTATGCCATGTGCCTGTTACGATAGGCTCGCACGGTTTCTGAATTGAGCACTTCCAAAGACATATCCTGCAGGATTTTCATATCTGCAGTTTCTTCCGGCTGATCACGGAGCATTGCAAGCACTTCGCTGCGATCACAGTGATAATCTCCCTCCCAGTTTCTGCGAAAGGTTCCACTAAACATATCTCCGTTTATATATACTGGCTTCTGTTCACGCTTTGCCTTAGGGACATGGATAACCATTATGATGCCGTTATTTTCTTCAAATATCTCCACATCATTGTCCGTCAACAGATTTACCGAAACCTTATTTTTATTGTTAATCGTATCCCAGAAGTCCTTTCGCAGTTTTGCCGCATTGTCCAGCCCGGTCATATACCAGCTGCCGTCTTTATTTTCCTTTACGCCAAGGATAATGACTCCGCCATGGCAGTTAGCAAAAGCGGAATATGTTTCCCACAATGAAACAGGAAGTCCTCCCTTGGCCTTTTTCACTTCCCTCCGGTTATCTTCTCGGTAAGAATCAAATTGGGATATATCAAAATTCACAGTTTTCACCTCTTTTCATATGCAGTTATTTTATCATATATTAGTATCTTTGATATACAAGAAATATTCTATCCACTGTCTGAAACGTCTTCAGCTCCTGAATATTTTCACCACTGCATCCCCCAATGTTTTTCTTGTATCCACCAACGTTTGCGAGTACAATGAGATCATATGGCACTTGCCTTTTCGGAGGAGCGAAACACTATGAAACGAATCTTACGCTGGATCTGTCCGGCTTTATTTTTAGGAATCTGCGCGGCTGTTATCTGGTTTCTTCATCTGTTTGTTGTGGAAAAAGAAAACATGCAGTATATCAACTGGCACACTGCCACGAAAATAGAAAGTGACGGTACGGAAACCCCCATCGATGTTGAGGAAATCGCAAATTTCACCGATGCCTCCGGCACATTCCGTTTTGAGGGAACCATCCCCGATGGTCTTCCCTCCGGTTACCTGCTGTTTGAAACCTCTGGGGCAAAACTCACCCTGTGGCTCAACGGTACACAGATCTATCAGTCCGCCGCTGTTGCCGCCGAGGGCGCTCGATCCATGTCGCAGGCCACCATCCCCCTTCCCACCGGGGAAGGCGGTGAGCTGACTTTGACCTGCCGGATTTTAGATGGCAGTTTTGTCCTCTTTCCGCCCCTGCTGCGCTTTATGCCGGACGATCTGAGATTTACCCAGGATTATGCCATGGCCAACCGCACCGCCCTCCCCACCGGAGCAGCCGCTCTGGCCTTTGTGCTGATTTGTGGTATCTTCCTGCTCAGAATTGTCTCCCATCATCCGGATTTTCGTCTGATTCCTCTGCTGCTTGCCGCCGCGGGCCTGACCATTTACCGGATCACCCAGGGGGAAGGATTCTATTTTCTTTCTGCCGCAGCCACCGGGATTCTGGGACACTCCTGGGTTGGTATCTTTACCATTTTAGCCCTTGCGGTATATCTGTTTATCAATCGCAGCCGAGATTTCTGGAGATACTTTGCCATCGCCGCCGCATGGAGCGGCGGAGCCCTGCTGTTCTGTTATCTGATTTCACTGGCACGGGACAGCCATCTTGCCTTCTACATCAACACGGCACTGTCCGGCCTGTTCCGCAACGGCGCCTACGATGGGCTTCTCTACTGGGCCACCTGGTGGCTTACCATTGTCTGCGGACTGATTTCCGCTTACAGCATAGCCCAGGCTTTTACCCGTCAGCAGATTGAATCAAACAGCATTGCCCTGCGCAATGAACTGCTTATGAACAGCTACCGCTCTCTGGAACAAAGGATGCGCCGGGGCGCTGTCCATCGCCACGAGTTCCATCACCAGCTCACTGCCCTGCGCAGTTTGTGCCAGAAGGGCGATATAGAGGGGATGAAAGCTCTTTTGGATGATCTTACCAGGGCAAATACGGCTCAGTCCCCAACCCGGTTTACAGATCACTTTGCCATCAACGCCATTCTTCAGGATGCCGATCTGCGGGCTGACCAGGCAGGTATCCGGTTTCAAGCCCAGGTTCACGTGCCGGAAGATCTACCCATGCCGGAGCAGGATCTGTGTTCCCTGCTTATGAATATGCTGGACAATGCGCTGGAGGCCTGTGCTAAAGTCAGCCGGGCACAGGAGCGGTGGATTCGGATTCGCATCAAGTTCCACCGGGGCATCCTCGCCATCCGGTGTGAAAATTCCTATGAGGGAATTCTTCCCGCCAATGAGGACGGCACACTTCGCTCCACCAAGGCGGATCCCGGCTCTCACGGTTTGGGATTGTCCCTGATGTCTGCCATTGCGGAAAAATACGGCGGCATGATTAACACAACCCATACCGATGACGGCAGTTTTGTTCTGCAGACCGCGCTTCATTTATAAACGCATATGGCCAGAGCTCTCGTTTCCCCTTACGATTACTCTTTTCTCTCAATAATTCATCCGCCTGGCCCGACAAATGCTCAGGCCATTTTTCTGTATGTCACATTCCAGGGCCAGCACCTGCACACCATTTTGGTATGCCTGGCGTAGAGCTTCCCCGAACGCCGGATGAGTTTCGTCATTGGGATATACCTCTGTGATCCCGGGCATCTGGATCACAAAAGCCAGATAACAATGGTATCCCTTCCCCTGCGCGGCTTCCAGTTCCCGGATATGCTTCACGCCCCGCTGGGTGGGCGCGTCCGGAAAATAGGCAATGCGATTCCGCTCCAGGGTCACTCCCTTCACTTCCATCAGGCATTTTTCCCCACCGCACTCAAAATAGAAGTCCATCCGGGAATTACCGTAGGTGTACTCCGGATGGACCGCACTCACAGGCCCCGGCAGGATGCTGTCCTCCTGCCGTGCCTCTTCTTTTTGCCTGTGTTCCAGGGTAGTCTGTCCCGACCGCTGACTGGACAGCCATTCTTCCACCACACGGTTGGGAGCCTGGCTGTCCATATTGACCAGGCCCAGGCCCTCTTTTACCACTGCTACCAAATCAAAGGCCGTCTTTCTGGCCGGATTTTCTGACCGCTCAAGAAATACTTTTGCCCCGGGTATTAATAGTTCCCGGCATCTGCCGGTATTTTTCACGTGAACCGTTTCTTCCTTCCCGCCGATCATCACCCGGGCGATAAACCGGTTGGGCCTGGCCACAAACGTCCCTTCCGTTATATTTCTGTATTCCACCTTCTCACCTCTCCTGCGCTCTGCGCCTGCGATTTACCTGCTCCGACATCAACGCCATCAGCGCCACGAAAAACAGCAGACAGACCGGATACAGCTGGATGCTGACCTGCTCCCCGATCACGCCGAATAAAGGCGGCATAAAGGTACTTCCCACGTAGGCGAAGGCCATGAGAATTCCCATGATGGACTGGGAATTCTCCGCCCCGAAAAAGCCGGGCGTAGAATGAAGCAGGCAGGGATAAATCGGAGCACAGCCGATTCCCGTCAGCAGCAGCCCCGCCGTCAGGAACTGGCTGCCGCCGGGAATCAAAAGACAGACCACTCCGGCCCCGGCCAGGATCTGACCAAGGCGTACCATGCTGCGGTCCCCCAGCCGTTCAGTGATAAAGCCGGAAGCCAGCCGTCCCAGGGTGATCCCCATGTAAAACAGAGACGCCCACTTGGCAGCGGTTTTTTCGCTGATTCCCCTGGCTAATACCATATAACTGCTGGCCCACATGCCGGCGGTGGCCTCCAGAGCGCTGTAGCAGAAAAAGGCTACCAGCAGAGCCTTTGCCCCCGGCAATCCCACCGTG
>DBFBJF010000310.1:0-4015 GCA_048203265.1 Candidatus Merdiplasma sp. | reverse complement strand
GGCCATGGCTATGGCCATCACGGCTTTTAAAAATGACGAGGTGAGCCGGATCATTATGACCCGTCCGGCCATCGAAGCGGGAGAAAAGCTGGGATTTCTCCCCGGCGATCTTCAGAGCAAAGTGGATCCCTATCTGAGGCCGCTTTATGATGCGCTGTATCAGATCATGGGGCCGGAGAGCTTCCAGAAAAATATGGAGAAGGGACTGATTGAGGTGGCGCCTCTGGCATACATGAGAGGACGCACCTTGGACAATGCGTTCATTATTCTGGATGAGGCCCAGAATACCACACCGGCGCAGATGAAGATGTTTTTGACCCGGATCGGTTTCGGCTCCAAGGTGATCATCACCGGTGACTTGACGCAGAAGGATTTGCCCCTGTCCGCCCAATCCGGCCTGGAGGTGGCGGTGAAGGTGCTGAAAAAAGTGGAGGATATCAGCTTTTGTTATCTTACCAGCCAGGATGTGGTGCGCCATCCGCTGGTACAGAAGATTGTGAAAGCATATGATGATTACGAAGCCAAACTGGCTGTCAGGAAAAAAGAACGGGAAGCTGCGGCCAAGGAGCCTCAGCGCCGTCGGAAATTCAGGAGTGAAGCATGACCATTGATTTTGAAAATGAAAGCGGAATTGATCTTGGGCTCCCCATGGAGGAAATAGCCCGGACAGTCATCGAGGGCGCTTTGGAGTACCTGGAATGTCCTTACGAGGTCCAGGTCAGCCTTTTGATTACCGACAATTCCCAGATACAGGAGATGAACCGACAGTTTCGGCAGATTGACCGTCCCACAGATGTGCTTTCATTTCCCATGACGGAATTTGAGACGCCCGGTGATTTCAGCTTTCTGGAGGAAGCGGATGCCCAGGATAACTTTCATCCGGAGACGGGGGAGCTGGTACTGGGAGACATCGTGATTTCCGCCGACAAGGTGATGGAACAGGCCCGGGAATATGGCCATTCCGTCAAGCGGGAGTACGCTTTTTTGATTGTGCACAGTATTCTGCATCTGGTGGGATACGACCATATGATCCCGGAGGACGCTTCCCAAATGGAACAGCGTCAGAGAGAAATTTTGGATCAGCTGAACATTACGCGATAACCATCCCGGACGCTTCGGCGCGGGGATGCTGCAAGAAAGGAGATAAGCAGAACATGAAGAAAAAGACGATTATGACATTATCAGCGGCTCTTTTGGCCGCGGCTATGATGACCGGATCCGTTATGGCGGAGGAGACGGCAGATACCTGCAAGAGTTATCTTACCGGAGAGACGGTTTCCACAGAAATCGGGCGCCAGAGACCCATTGCCATGATGTTCAACAACATCTACGACGCGATTCCGCAGTACGGTATTGAAAACTGCGGCGTGGTTTACGAGGCTCCGGTGGAGGGCTACATCACCCGCCTGATGGGTATTATGGAGGATTATCAGAGCGCGGACCGGATTGGCTCGGTGCGAAGCTGCAGGAATTATTTTATCTATTTCGCCAGAGAGTTTAACTCTATTTACTGCCATTACGGACAGGCAGTGTACGCGGAACCGATTTTGAATTTGCCCACCACCAACAATCTGAGCGGTTTGTCCGATATTGGAGACATTGTGTATTACCGCTCTGATGACCGGGTATCCCCCCACAATGTATTCACCAATTATCAGATGATTCAGGACGGCATCGACGCCATGGATTACAGCAGAGACTATGCGCCTCTCTACACGGGACATTATCAGTTCGCTGAAGACGGCGAGACCGTGACGCTGGACGGCGGCCAGGATGCCCTGGTGGTTATGCCCGGCTACACCTATAACCATGCCCGCTTTGATTACAATGCGGAGGATGGGCTGTATTACCGTTCTCAGTACGGTGACGCCCAGGTGGACGGGAATACCGGAAATCAGCTGGCTTACAAAAATATTATTCTTCAGTACTGCAGCTGGGAGAATTTTGACGAGAACGGCTATTTAAACATTGACGCGGTGAGCGGCGGAGCCGGAAAATTTATCACCAACGGCAAGGCCATCGACATTACCTGGGAGAAGGACAACTATAATCCGGATTCTGAGCTGTACTGCACCATTGACTCTCAGTACAGCCATGTGGATGTGCACGCGGATGACTTTAACGTGACAAAATATTATGATTCCAACGGCAATGAGATTAAGCTGAATCAGGGAAAGACCTGGGTATGCATTATCCTGGACAGCGATGCGGACCGGATTGTCATCTCAGACGATCCCTCCATCTCCAGTGATGTGATCGATTATTGATTTGGAATAAATTAAAATAACAAAGAGGTCGGACTTGTGAGCAACAAAGGAAAAGGTTCAAGCAGTTCAAGAAATTTTCTGGTGCAGGGGACGATATTGACGGTGGCTTCCATCATTGCCAAAGTGATTGGGCTGGTTTACCGGATTCCCCTCACCAACATACTGGGAGATCAGGGGAACAGCTATTATTCCACAGCCAATGAGATTTATTCGATTATCCTGATGATCTCCTCCTTCAGCCTTCCGTTGGCGGTTTCCAAACTGATGTCGGAACGGCTGCACCGGGGTGAGACGAAAAATGCGAACCGCGTATTTTTATGCGCGGTCCGTTTTGCCGTCATTGTGGGAGCCGTTCTGTCACTGATTACCTACGCCTTTGCCGGCATTCTTACCAAGTATGTGATGAATTTCGAACTGGCGAAATACGGCCTCCGGGTACTGGCTCCGGCCATCTTTGTATTTGCCATTGCGGGTACTTTCCGGGGATTTTTTCAGGGACTCTCCAACATGGTACCCACGGCTGTCTCCCAGGTGATCGAGCAGCTGGTGAACGCAGTGTTTTCCATTGTCTGCGCGGCCATTATGTACAGCTATGGGCTGAGTCTTGCCAAAGAACAGGGAAATGACCTGCTGGCTCCGGCCTGGGGAGCGGCGGGGGCCACCTTTGGTACGGTGGCCAGCGTCACTGTGGCCCTGATTTTCATGATGATTGTCTACAGCATGTACCGCAGCCGCTGGGCAAAGCAGGTGCGGGCCGACCACACGGGCCGAACGGAATCCTACACGCACATTTATCATGCCCTGATGGTCACTATCCTTCCGATTATTTTGAGCACCCTGATTTATAATATCAGCAATGTGTTGGATCAGGGTATTTTCAATGCGGTTCTGAAGGGGCAGGGCTATTCGGAGGAGCAGTATGCCACTATCTGGGGAATCTATTCCGGAAAGTTCCGAGTGCTGATGAATGTGCCTCTGTCCATCGCATCCTGCCTGGGACCGGCGGTAGTTCCCAGCCTGACTGCGGCTGTGGCAAGGCACAACAGACGGGAGGCTGTCTCAAAAGTGGCTTCCTCCATCCGCTATACCATGATGTTGACGATCCCCTGCGCGCTGGGTATGGCTGCCCTGGGCGGACCAATCATTGAGATGCTGTTCCATCCCACCAGCGGCCTGCCGTTGTCGGCGGGGATTATGCAGGCTGGAGCCCTGATGATCATCCTGTACGGATTGTCTACTCTGACCACATCCGTTCTTCAGGGTCTTGGCAGACTGAGAGATCCTTTGATTCACAACGCCATCGCATTGGCGCTTCACATCGTGTGCCTGTTTGTGCTGCTGCGCAACTTTAATCTGAACATCTACGCAGTCATTTACGCCAATATATTCTTTGCTCTGATTGTGTGCGTGTTAAACGCGCTGTCCATCAAGCGCTGCCTTTCCTACCGCCAGGAGCTTTACCGCACCTTTATCGTGCCAACGCTTGGTTCCATCATTATGGCTTTCGGAGCTTACGCGGTGTATTCTCTGTTTCATCTGTTCGCTGGGAACACCATATCCACCATCATCGCTATTCTGGCAGGTGTGGTGATTTACGGAGTGGGATTGGTGTCATTTAAGGGCGTTACCTCGGAGGAGATTGCCAGACTGCCAAAGGGACATCTATTGATTAAGATGCTGCGCCGTCTGGGGCTTCTCAGATGAGCCGGATGGAAGGAAGGAGCGACGGGCAATGATGAGTCAGGCAG
>DBFBJF010000309.1:0-6219 GCA_048203265.1 Candidatus Merdiplasma sp. | reverse complement strand
TCTTTGCAGCCTGCCCTCCCCGTTTGCATTTTATTTTTCTCTCTTTTTCCGTATCGTCCCTCCTCTCCTTCCCAACTGTGTCTTGAATTTCATTTTCTTATCGCTTATACTGAGATCAAAATGGAGAAACATCGCGGGCACAAGGTTCCTTCCCTTCCCCCGCATTTCATTTATGATAAGGAGAAACATGATAGGACCAATCGACTTACATACCCACTCCACCTGCTCAGACGGAACGTTCTCTCCCACGGAGCTGATTGATTATGCTGCCAAGCAGGGGCTCACTGCCATTGCTCTGACCGACCACGATACTCTGGAAGGCATTCCCGAGGCCGCGGAAGCAGCAAAGCGTTCCGGCGTTGAACTGATTGCAGGCATCGAATTTTCCACCGTCTTTCACAACCGGGATCTCCATATTCTCGGCCTGGAAATGGATTGCCAAAACCCCCGTCTCCGAGAGGAAATTCTCCGGGTACAGACTGAGCGGCGTCGAAGGAACCAGCAGATGATTGACCGGATGGCTGCCGACGGCATCGATATTTCCGCCCGGCAGATGGCGGAAACATACGGCGACCGTCTTTGGACTAGAGCTCACTTTGCCAGATACCTGGCAGACCACGGATATGTAAAAACCATGAAGGACGCTTTCCAAACCCATATCGGAGAGCACTGCAAGTATTATGTTCCGCGAGAGCGGGTATCGCCCTTCCATATGGTTTCTCTGATCCGGGAAACCGGTGGAATTCCGGTTTTAGCTCACCCCTTCCAGTATAGACTGGAAACAGAGGAATTAAAACAGCTTCTGCTGGCGCTGAAAGAAAAAGGACTGATCGGCGTTGAGGCCATCTATTCCACCCATACCGCCGTCCAGGAGAGACAGATGCGCAAGCTGGCAAAGGAAACCGGGCTTCAGATTTCCGGTGGTTCCGATTTTCATGGAGCAAACAAGCCCGACATTGACCTGGGACGGGGAAAAGGAAATTTGTGCATCCCCTATGAGATTTTGGGGTGTCTGAGGGAAGCCAGGGACGCCGTGGATACCGGAGCGTAATTACAGCCAGGTTCTTAGCCGCGGCGGACGGGGAATCACTGCGCTGCGGAACGCCGCAGACTACTGCAGAATCACATCATTATATTTTAGTTTTAGGAGGAAATATGACATTTCGCGAACGATATATGGCGGGAGAAGCCGACTTTGATGAAATTTTTGATCTTACGGAACAGTGGAATTTCAGCGATGATCCCTGCACACTACGGGAATATCTGGGGCTGACCGCTGACGAGGAGGATATCTGGGTCACAAAAAGCGATGAGGATCTGGAGGCCTATATGGAGCAGGAAAAGAATCGAAAGATCTTTTTCACAGATCTGGATGGCACTCTGCTCAACGATGAGAAGGAAATCTCCGATAAAAACCGTAGGGCCATCGAGGAGCTTCGCCGCCGGGGCCATGTGGTGGTAATCTCCACCGGCAGAGCTCTCCCCAGCGCAAAGCGGCAGGCCAAAAGACTGAAACTCACCGGAAAGGGCTGCTATATCATCTGTTATAATGGAGGGCAGATCTATGATACAGAGCAGGATACCTTGATCTACCAGAAATCGGTTCCCATGAAATACGTGCGCTCCGTCTTCGATGACGCCCGGCAGTTTGGCATCTCCGTCCAAACCTACACGGATACCCATGTGATCACCGAGCAGGACAATGCCAGCCTTCACCAGTATGTTGCCATTCAGCAGCTTCCTTATCTGGTGGTGGACGATGTAGTCAGCGCTCTGGAACACGAACCTGCCAAGGTACTTGCCCTGGATTACCAGGATCCTTCCCATGTCACAGAATTTCGCAGTTTCATGACACCCCGGTATCAGGGAAAGCTCGATATTTATCTTTCCCACCCCGCCCTGCTGGAGCTGGTGCCCCTCGGTGTCAACAAGGGAAACGCCGTTCGTTTTCTCTGTGACTATCTCGGCATCCCCCTGGAACGCTCTGTGGCGGCAGGAGATGCGGAAAATGATCTGACCATGATTCAGACGGCCCACGTGGGCGCTGTCATGTGCAATGGGGAGCAGCTGCTCAAAGATCAGGCCGATTACATCACCCAGTCAGACAACAACCACGATGGGGTAGCAGAGATCCTGGAAAAATTCATTTTATAACGGTATATTTTTCACATCAAATATTTTCAAGTACCACAATAGGAGGCTGCCGCAATTTTCCTTTGCGGCAGCCTCCTGCTCTTGTCTGTTTATTTTTATCTGTTTATTTTATCGTGGAACGCTGACGAAAGCGCATCCTGCGGAGCAATTCTGACCGCATATCCTCTGCTGCTTATCCTCTGCGTCTTCTCCTCACGACTACCACCACCAGGATCACGATGACAATCAGGGCCACAGCCGCGATCACTGCCACCATGATAATCGGCGTGTTATCTCCGGTCTGAACAGACAGCGCGTTTACCACATTAAAGGTAACCGATTTGGTATCTGTGGTTCCGTCCGCCACCCAGTTGCTTCCGTCAAATACATCCTTGGCATAGGTAACGTTCAGCGTATACTGTCCCACTGTGGTGATCCGGAAGGAAATGGTGTAGCCTGAGCTGGAGTTGTCCCAGTTTCCGGTCACCTGTCCGATCTGATAGCTGATGGGTCTGTAGCGATAGTCTCCCGGATTGGGATTTCCATTCTCCATGCCATTGCCCACAGCGGTAAAGGAGATCGTGTTTCCTCTCAGGTACTCTCCGCCCTGCTCAATGCCGTCAATCCTGTTGTAATCCGGAGAAGGACCATCCTTGTAGGTGGCTTCCACCGTCACATTGGCCGCCGGCATGGTAATGCTGGAATAATATCTGTCGGCCGATGCCACAGAACCGTTCTCGCTGGTCACCACCCATCCGGCGAACACTTTTCCGCTGGCAGGATAGTTGGCCGTCAAATTCACCGTCTGTCCCATGGTATAGGTACCGCTTCCGCTTCCGTTGGTCACAGTCAGCGTATAGGGGATCATCTCGTAATCAGCTCTTACCTGAACCGCTTCCGCCGGCATGGTAAAACCGGTTGTAGCCGAGCTGCTGTCATCCAGCTCAACATTTCCCGTAATTACCGTCCAGCCCTTAAATCTCTGGCCCTGGGGAGCATCGTTGGCCGTAATCTCCACATATTCTCCCTCTGAGTAAGTACCGCTTCCACTTCCGTTGATTACCTGTACCTCACTATATTCCAGCTCCTCGTAAACGGCCTGAACCGTCACAGAGGAATTCGGCATAATAAACGTTCCTGACAAATAATCGGTATCCAGATCACTGACAGCAATCTCCTGCTGCGTGTCATCTCTGACTACATTCCATCCGGTAAATACAAGGTTTTCATACTCTTCCGCCGTCACCGTCACTGTGGCTCCCGCCTCAGCATAATACTGGCTTCCGGCTCCATCGCCCTTATCCGCCAACTCAGCGCCTGCAGTCAGGGTCACATCATCTGAAAGACTGATCCGATAGGTTACCGGCTCTGCCTCAAGATCCTGCTGTTCCTCTGTCTCTGTCTCCGGCTCATCCAGAACCTCCGGTTCCTGAGTCTCACTCTCTGTCGCGGGCGCTTCTGTCACGATCTCCGCTCCATCATTCGCCGTGCTCTCACTCTGAGTCTCCGCCTCGCTCTCCGTCACCGGCGTCTGGGCTCCATTGTTTCCAGTACTCTCTGTTCCTTCCTCATTCTGAGGGATCGTCTCATTTTCTGTGGCCGTTTCGCTTTCCGTAACCGGCTCGCTTTCCGTAATCGGCTCAGTCTCTGTCACCGTTTCGCTTTCCGTAGCCGGCTCGGTTTCCTCAGCCGACTCACTCTGAGTCTGCGCATAAACCGCAGTCACTGTCACATTGAAGTTTGGCATGGTAAAGTACGTCTCGGGACTGGAGGGATCATTCAGCTCCAGCGCCTCATTGGACACCTCCCAATGTGAAAACTGCATTCCCTCAGCCGCTTCATTGGCGGTGATCGTTACCGTAGCTCCCACCTCATACTGGCTGCTGCCCTCTCCGTTCTCCACAGTTACCGCATAAATTTCCGCCGGAAGAACGGGGTCACTGCCGTTCTCAGCCTGGGCCTCTGTCTCCCCTTCGGTCAGTCCCTCCGTAGTGCCCTCGGTAACATCCTGTCCCTGAGTCTCCGGAGCCTCCGTAACCGCTTCCGTCTCGGCGGGAGTATAATTCGCGGTCACTACCACCGCTTCGGACGGCATGGAGAAGGTGGTGGTGGCAGAATAGGCATCTGTAAACCACACGGATTCAGAATTCGCTGACCAACCTGCAAAGATCATACCCTCCTGCTCATTGGCCGTAATCGTCACCTCGGTTCCCGGAGTGTAGGTACCTGATCCGGATCCGTTTTCCACCGTCACCTCAAAGGTGGTGGAGAGCGGTCCGGACGAACTCTCATCGCCCTCGTCACCGATCACCTGGATCCCCGAAGCATCGCTTTCCGGCTCTGTGGACGGCTGATCCCCGCCCGTTGTCTCCGCCGGATCCCCGATTTCTATGGGGTCCCCACCCTCTGTCGTTTCTGTTGTTCCGGCAGGATCCGTGCCCTCTGTGGGGTCTGTCACCACGGCAGGATCTGTACTTTCTGCAGGTTCTGTTGTTCCAGCTGGATCCGTATTCTCCGTGGGGTCTGTCACCACGGCAGGATCCGTACTTTCTGTAGGTTCTGTGCTTTCCGGGGACTCCGCGGCCTCTGTGGGCGCTTCCGTGGAAGCATCCGCATAGACTGCCGTCAGTACCACCGCACTGTCCGTCATCGTGAAATTCGTCTCCGAAGCATTCGCATCCGTGAGCGAAACATTGGCGCTGTCAATCTCCCAGTGGTCAAACACCTTTCCCTCCTGAGCAGCATCCGCCGTCACCGTCACATCCGCTCCGCTCTGATAATAGGCTATGTCTTTGGACACATCACCGCTCAGCTCGCTCTCATCCTTGGGCTGATAGTGATTTGAAGTATCTGTTCCGTCTGTCCCTGTCGTTTTGCTGGTGCCGCCGTTAACGGTCAGAACAAATCCCGCAGGTTCCAGCCAAAGAGCTCCATCTTCCCCTTCCACACCGCTCATAGTGTAAGCCTGGGAAGTGCTGCTGTTCGTCCAGGAACCGCCGGAAACATCCTGGGCTGTGCCGTCCGGACCCAGGTAAGCCGCCGTAATGTCGGATACACTGTCTCCCGGGAAAAGCACCTTTCCGCCCACATCCTCTGCCGCTACAGAGAACTGATTTGCCGCCATGGCCTGTATCCCAGAACCCATAACCATGGAAGCGCTCATCACGACTCCCATCCATTTTCTGATTCTCTTTCTCATAGTTCCATCCCCTTTTGCGTAGTTATATTTTGAACCTTCTTGTTTTCTAAACTGAGTATAGCATAGATCCCCAGCAAAGTACAATTAAGGGTTTCTTAAGAAAAAGCGTATGAAAAAAGGTGAGAATTGCGGCGTTTCAGGTTTTTGCTGTGACTATCTTGTTTCTATTACGGCGGCTTCGAGCTTTGATAACAGCAGAAAAACAGGCCCTCCGCGGTCACTTTGCGTCGGGCCTGTTTATTCTTCGCCAAAAGCATTTTTTCGTAAGCAGGACGATAAGCCGGGTTCTGTCGTGAATGGTCATCTATCTAGACCTGCTGTCGCCAGCAGGTTCCAGCGACCTACCTAAAGCTGACGGGCCGCCATACGCTTTGTTTCGGTCTTGCTTCGGATGGGGTTTACATATGCCCTCCCCGTTGCCGGGGAGGCGGTAGTCTCTTACACTGCCCTTCCACCCTTACCAGCAGATTGCTGGCGGTACATTTCTGTTGCACTGTCCTTGGAGTCGCCTCCACCGGATGTTATCCGGCATCCTGCCCTGTGAAGCCCGGACTTTCCTCGCCTGGCACCTTTCGGCCTGCCAGCCGCGACCATTTATCCTACTTACGGTTGGTGATTATAGCACGAAGAAGAGCCTCAAGTCAAGCTCCGGAGCGCCCTGTCGTTACTATTCACAGCCCGCCCACATGCGCACTCGCCGCCTCTTCGAGGCTCCAGTCCCGCTCCTTACAGAGCTAAGGAAGCGCTGAGCACTTCCTTAGCCGCTTCGCAGGATGCGCACGGATTTGCAACGGAAAGTGCCGCTTTGCGGCGCAAATCCGGCGCGGGAAACGCTTTTATCAGCGTTTCCCTACGACTGCTTATGTGGGCGGGGTGACTGCTTCGCA
>DBFBJF010000308.1:0-3192 GCA_048203265.1 Candidatus Merdiplasma sp. | reverse complement strand
CAATGACAATTACGGTGGCGCCATTTTCGATGAGAGTCTGAAATACCCGAAGCAAGGTCTGCACATCCAGAGGATGCAGGCCGATGGTGGGCTCGTCAAAGACGAAGACGGAATCGGACTGGGATTTGCCCATCTCGCTGGCCAGCTTCAGCCTCTGTGCTTCTCCGCCGGAGAGACTGGGGGTGTCCTCCCCCAGGGTCAGGTATCCCAGTCCCAGGTCCTGCAGCACAGCCAGCCTCTGCCGGACGTTTTTCAGATCCCTGCAGGCCTCCAGGGCTGTGGTGACATCCATATCCATCAGCTGCGGCAGAGAGTAGGACTGGCCGTCCCTGGCCTGATATCTGATTTTGAGGGCATCTTTTCCGTAACGGGAACCCCGGCATTCCGGGCAGGGAATATCCACGTCCGGCAAAAACTGCACATCCAGGCTGATGCTTCCGGTTCCGTCACAGACCGGACAGCGCAGCCTGCCCGTATTGTAGGAGAAGTCTCCGGCCTTCCAGCCCAGTTCTTTGGCCTTTTCTGTCCGGGCAAATATTTTTCTCAGCTCATCGTGCACATTGGCGTAGGTGGCAACAGTGGAGCGGATGTTGATGCCGATGGGGGTAGCATCGATCAGCTTTACCTGGCTGATGCCGCAGGCTTCCAGGGACCGCACGTGTTCCGGCAGATTTCTGTGCTGGATCAGAGCCTCCAGGCCGGGGATGAGGCTCTCCAGGATCAGGGTCGTTTTACCGGAACCGGACACTCCGGTGACGACGGTCAGCCGTCCTTTGGGGATATCTGTCTTCAAAGCCTTGACTGTGTGAATGGGGCTGGTGGCAAGATGGATGCGCCCCTTCTCGAACATGGTCTCAGGGCGCACTTTGGGCCGTTGGAAGGCGGGGGCGGTTCCGGAGAGGAAGGGCCCGATTTTGGAGACGGAGTTCGTTTTTAGGCTGTCAACGGTTCCCTCTGCGATCACCTGGCCTCCATCAGCGCCGGCCCCCGGTCCCATCTCAATGATCCAGTCCGCTTTTGCCAGAACCTGCACATCGTGATCCACCAGCACAACAGAGTTGCCGTCAGAGACCAGATCCTCCATCACCCCGGTGAGACCCTTCAGATTGGCGGGATGAAGACCGATGGAGGGTTCGTCCAGCACATAGAGAACTCCGGTGGTGCGGTTGCGTACCGCCCGGGCCAGCTGCATCCGCTGCCGTTCCCCGGTGGAGAGGGTGGAGGAGGACCGGTCCAGAGTCAGATACCCCAGCCCCAGGTCCAGAAGCCGTTTTGCCGCGGTTCGGAAGGATTCGCAGATGCTCTCCGCCATGGGCCGCATGGCTTCCGGCAGGGAGGCTGGAACCCCGTCCACCCATCCGGTCAATTCTAAGAGACTCATCTTGCAGGCATCTGCCAGGGAAATGCCACGCAGCCTCGGTGCTCTGGCTCTTAGGGAGAGGCGGGTTCCGCCGCAGTCCGGGCAGGTATCCTGCTTCAAAAACTTTTCTACCCGCTTCATTCCCTTTTCATCCTTGACCTTTGCCAGAGCGTTTTCTACAGTGTAAACCGCGTTGAAGTAGGTGAAATCCAGCTCACTGGCCTGATTGGTTTTCTTGGAGTGATAGAGGATATGCCGTTTTTCTGCCGGGCCGTTATAGACGATATCTTTTTCTTTTTCCGTCAGATCCCGGAAGGGGACATCAGTGCGCACTCCCATGGCACGGCACACATCAGTCATGATGGACCACATCAGAGAGTTCCAGGGGGCCACCGCTCCCTCATCGATGGTCAGGGAGTCGTCCGGAACCAGAGTGGAGCGGTCGACGGTCCGCACCGTTCCTGTTCCATCGCAGGTGGGGCAGGCTCCCTGGCTGTTGAAGGCCAGCTCCTCCGCGGAGGGAGCGTAGAAGGGCTGACCGCAGTTTGGACAGATCAGCTCCTGTTCCGTGGCCACAGCCAGGGTAGGAGGCAGATAATGGCCGCAGCCGGGACACTGATGGCTGGCCAGCCTGGAAAACATAAGCCGCAGACTGTTCAGCAGCTCGGTTCCCGTGCCAAAGGTGCTGCGGATGCCGGGAACACCGGGGCGCTGACGCAGGGCCAGGGATGCCGGCACATACAGGATTTCATCCACGGAGGCCTTGGAGGCCTGGGTCATCCGTCGTCTGGTATAGGTGGACAGGGCATCCAGATAGCGCCTGGAGCCCTCTGCGTACAAAACTCCAAGGGCCAGGGAAGATTTCCCTGAGCCGGATACCCCGGCGATTCCCACAATCTGGTTTAGAGGAATATCCACGTCTATGTTTTTTAAATTGTGAACTTTTGCCCCTCGAATAATCATCTTTGTAATCTTATGTGTTCTCATAGGAGGATCCCCCTTTGTATCTTTTCATGGTTGGAAAACGCTGAATTAGCAAAAAGCAGCCGCAAAGACATGGAAAGACATCTTTGCGGCTGCCCGTTGTTACTTCGCCAGCATCATCATAATTTCATTGCTGCGGGAGATGAACTTGGTCATCTCATCGGGATTTAACGGTTTGTGAGCCAGCATGGCCAGATCGTAGAGCTGCTGGCACATCATGGGAACGTGTTCCCCATCCTTGTGCTCCAGGATGTAGGATACCAGCTTGTTGTTAGCATTGAGCACCAGTGTCTCCTCTCCGCCGTACATGGAGGCGTCCATACCGTACATCTTCATCATATCCTGCATCCGGCGGCTCTCCTCAGAGAGAATCATCATGGAAGATACATTCTCATTTTTCAGCTTTTCCACCTTCACCTGAAGATTATCCTTACCCAGTGCCTTGCGGAATACCTCAGTCAGCGTATCTGTGGTTTCTTTCAGATCCTCCCCGCTGGTTTCCTCCTTAAAGGTATCCGTGACATCCGCATCAATACGCTGGAATTTGATGTCCTCCCGCTGACGCTCCACATGGGTGATAAACGCGGTATCGATGTTATGCTTCAGGATGACGGCATTCAGGCCAGCCTCCTTGAACATATTAATGTACTGGCTCTGCTGGATCTCATCGGTGACATAGTAGATCGTGGTCTGCTTTTTCTCATCTTCTTTATTTTCATCCTTGTTTTCGGAAGAAGCCGTTTCGCCCGCTTTCTCCTCAGGCACCTCCTGGGATTCGTCAAAGTCTACCTTCTCCTGGGTTTCCTCTGTCTTCTCCTGCTCGGGTTCCGGAACCAGCTCCTTCAGGG
>DBFBJF010000307.1:0-3005 GCA_048203265.1 Candidatus Merdiplasma sp. | reverse complement strand
TCAGGATACACAATCTTTAAAGGGATTCCCGGAAATCCCGCTCCGGTTCCCAGATCCAAAACCCTGTCCTCCTCCCGGATCTCCACCGCTTTGATCAGAGCCAGACTATCCAGAAAATGCTTTCGCATCACATCCTCAAACTCTGTGATTGCCGTCAGGTTCATGACCTGGTTTACCTCAATCAGTCTCTCATAGTAAACCATGAACTGATGAATCTGCTCCTCCGTCAGGGAGATTCCAAGCTCCCTGCATCCTTCCGTCAGGATCTCCGTGTTATATTCCATATTTTTTCTTCCTCATATCTGTTGCTCTTTCACTCAAATTTCGCATCGATAAATATCGATATTCTTCGATATTTATTTTTTCATTTTTCCCGCCCTTTTCCTCCATGGCTGTAGCTCTCCAGATACACTAAAAGTACCGAAATATCCGCCGGAGATACACCAGAGATCCGGGAGGCCTGTCCCATGGAGATGGGACGGATCTGCTTTAATTTCTGTCTGGCCTCCGTGCGCAGGCTGGGCACCAGATCATAATCCAGGGAGGAGGGAATCATCTTCGTTTCCATCTTCTTGAACTGCTCTACCTGCTTCATCTGCCGTTTCATGTATCCCTCATACTTGATATTGATGCTGACCTCCTCCTGTACCTCTTCCGGCAATTTGGGCCGCCCCTCGTCAATCTGTGCCAGAATTTTATAGTCCAGCTCCGGACGCCGGATCAAATCAGCCACAGTGGCCGATGATTTCAGAGGGGTGCTTTCCTGCTTCTCTAAGAACTCCTGCACCTTCGTGGTAGCTCCGATCACCGTCCGCTCCACCCGGGCAGTCTCCTCCTCAATCATCCTCTTCTTGTTTAAAAACTTCTCATACCGCTCCCTGGAGATCAGGCCCACCCGGTATCCCTTCTCGGTCAGACGCATATCCGCATTATCCTGGCGCAGCAGCAGCCGGTATTCCGACCGGGAAGTCATCATTCGATAGGGCTCGTGATTTTCCTTGGTCACCAGATCGTCCACCAGAACTCCGATATATCCCTCTGAGCGGTCAATGATCAGAGGCTCCTTCCCCAGCACATACATGGCCGCATTGATACCGGCCAGAAGCCCCTGGGCCGCCGCCTCCTCATAGCCGGAACTGCCGTTGAACTGTCCTCCGCTGAACAGTCCCCGAATATTCTTAAACTCCAGCGTGGCGTAAAGCTGCATGGGATTGATACAATCGTACTCAATGGCGTAGGCATTCTTTACAATTTTTGCGTGCTCCAGCCCTGCCACCGACCGGTACATGGCCATCTGCACATCCTCCGGAAGGGAGCTGGACATCCCTCCCACATACATCTCATTGGTCCCAAGCCCCTCCGGCTCAATAAATACCTGATGGCGCTCCTTATCCGCGAATCGCACCACCTTATCCTCTATGGAAGGACAGTAGCGGGGGCCGGTCCCCTCAATCACCCCGGAGTAAAGGGGCGAGCGGTCCAGGTTGGCCCGGATGATGCTGTGGGTCTGCTCGTTGGTATAGGTCAGCCAACAGGAGGCCTGGGGAATCTGTACCGACTCCGGATCCGTCTCAAAGGAGAAGGGAATAACCCGCTCATCCCCAAACTGCTCCTCCATCTTAGAGTAATCGATACTTCTTCCGTCAATTCTGGCCGGCGTTCCTGTCTTAAACCGGTACATCTCAATGCCGTGCTCCTTCAAGGAATCTGTCAGATAATTGGCGGCCTGCAAGCCGTTTGGCCCTGTGTTGGTGCTCACATCCCCGTAAATGCATCTGGCCCTCAGATAGGTACCGGTGCACAGCACACAGGCTTTGCAGTGATAGATGGCTCCAGAGTAGGTTTTTACACCTGTAATCTTCCCCTCCTCCGTGATAATCTCCGTCACTTCCATCTGACGGATGGTCAGATGCTCTGTATTTTCCAGCACCTGTCTCATGCAGCTGCTGTATCTGGCCTTATCCGCCTGAGCACGCAGAGAGTGTACCGCCGGGCCCTTGGATCGGTTCAGCATCTTGGACTGGATGAAGGTTTTGTCGATCACCTTCCCCATCTCTCCGCCCAGCGCGTCCACCTCCCTCACCAGGTGCCCCTTGGAGCTGCCGCCGATATTCGGATTGCAGGGCATCATGGCAATGCTGTCCACACTAACCGTAAAAATCACTGTCTCCAGCCCCAGTCTGGCACAGGCCAGGGCCGCCTCGCAGCCTGCGTGGCCGGCTCCCACCACCACCACATCAGTCCACTCCTCCAATACCTTTCTGTTCGTCTTTTCCATGCTAATCACCTGCTATTTTATTACTACTCACAGTCTGCTTTGAATAGTGACACTATTTTCCCATACAGAATTTACTGAAAATCTCATTTACCAGATCCTCCCCCACCTGGGCGCCCACGATCTCTCCCAGGGATTCATAGGCGCTCATCAGGTCGATGGAGAAAAAGTCCTCCGGCATACCGCACCGGATGCTGTTTTCCACCTGCCGCAAGCTGTCTCTGGCCTCAATCAGGAGGTTTTTCTGCCGGACATTGGTGATGAAGATCTCATCATTAAAGGAGATCTCCCCCTGATAAAACAGATCCTTGATGGTCTGCTCCAGCAGTTCCATTCCCACCTGTCTTTTTGCTGAAACAGGAAGAATGGGGGCATCGGGAATCCACTCCCTGATGCTGTCTCTTAGAATCTCCTCGGTGGTGACAGGCTCCAGATCCGTCTTGTTCAGCAGCACAATCACCCTTCTGCCCTGAAGCATTTCCAGAATATCCCTGTCATTGTCATCCAGCTTTCTGGAGGAATCCGCCACATAGATCACCAGGTCCGCATCCCTGGCATGTTCTCTGGCCCGCTCCACCCCGATCTTTTCTACCCGGTCCGCGGTATCCCGGATACCGGCAGTGTCCACCACATTCAGCGTAATGCCGCACACCTGAATGGTCTCTGTGAGAATATCCCTGGTGGTTCCCTCCACCTCCGTCACGATGCCCCCATTCTTCCTGTTTCAGCA
>DBFBJF010000306.1:0-14522 GCA_048203265.1 Candidatus Merdiplasma sp. | reverse complement strand
TTGTGACAGACAGCAACAGCGGCATCACGCAAAGCCAGGCGAAGGAATACGGGGTGTATGTGCTCTCGATGCCTTTCTATATTGACGGGGAGCTGTACTACGAGGATATTACCCTGACTCAGGAAGAATTTTACCATAAGCTGGAGCATGATGCGGAAATTTCCACCTCCATGCCGGCGGTGGGAGATGTGATGGACCTGTGGGATAAACTGCTGGGGGAGTACGATGAGATTGTTCATATTCCCATGTCCAGCGGACTTTCCGGTTCCTGCGCCGCGGCCATGTCCCTGGCGGAGGATTATAACGGAAAGGTGTCCGTGGTGAATAACCAGCGCATTTCCGTGACCCAGCGCCAATCTGTTCTGGACGCCAAGACTTTGGCAGACAAGGGATGGGACGGAAAGAAGATCAAGGAGTATCTGGAGGAGACGAAGTTTGACTCCACCATTTATATTACGCTGGAGACGCTGAAATATCTGAAGAAAGGCGGACGAATTACCCCTGCGGCCGCGGCCCTGGGTACTTTGCTGAAGCTGAAGCCGGTACTGCAGATCCAGGGAGAAAAGTTGGACGCCTACGCGAAGTGCAGAACGCTGAAGGCGGCGAAGACCACCATGCTGAACGCCATTGCCAGTGATCTGAAAGACCGCTTCCACATGGAGGATCATCCCGAGGATGCCTGGATTGCCATCGCCTACACCAAGGATCTGGAGGAGGCCAACCTCTGGAAGGAGGAGGTTCAGAAGGTATATCCCAACAATGAGATTATCATGAATCCCCTGTCCTTAAGCGTATCCTGCCATATCGGGCCGGGAGCCATTGCGGTAACCTGCACCAAGAAACTGCCGGAGAACCTCTAAGGAGGCGCTGCTTCAATCGGAGCAATTTCTTGGACGCTATGCGGGCAGGATAAAAATGAGGAAAGAACAGGAGCTGCCCAGCGATTGGGCAGCTCCATTTGATTCCTACGCAATGCTGTCAATATAATTTTGGTCGGTGAGATAGTGCTTCAGCACCGTAAAACTGCAGGGACCGATGGCCAGCACCCGGGCGTGATACTCTTTCAGGGAAAACTGATCTCCCATCTGATTGGCCAGATAGGTCTGCAGATCCTGGAAGTTTAAGTAGCCCACATAATATTTCAGATAGTTGGCCGGCGACTCCAGAATGTTGGTGTAGAGGGCGTCGGAGGCCTCCTTGGCGATGCCGAATTTTTCCAGGAACTGAGCCACCTGGGAACGTGTGTAGCCCCGGTAGTGGATTCCGATGTCCAGAAGGGAGGCGATCCCCAGCATCAGGGAGCGGTCCTTCTGGTAGATGGCTGCCAGGGTGGCATTTTCCGGCCAGGTGGAGTAGGCGTACATTTCCACATAAGTAGCCCAGCCCTCCGTATATCCACCGAAATTCAGAATGCTGCGCAGCGGTTCGTCATTGTACTCCTCGAAGGTGACTGTCTGATACAGATGGCCTGGATACCCCTCGTGGGCCAGTGTGGTGTAGAGCTCCAGGGCGTTGTAATTGCTGGCCGGATTGATGTAGATCACATTGTGTTCTGTGTCATCGATGGGCGGGATCAGGTAAAAGGCGGGGCTGAGATAGTCCTGCAGGGATTCGTGGACGTATTTGACCTCGAAGGAGACGTCAGGGGGCGCAGGAAAATCCTGGGTGATTACTTCCTGGAGCTGGGTTAAGATTTCCTCCGGCTCCGGAGATTCATAGCCGTCCAGGGAGATGGTGGTAAGCCCGTGATCCGAGGAGAGAAGTTCCTGCACGTCCTGGTACACCTCCACAATCTCTTCTTTGATGCGGGCTTCAATCTGCTCAATGCCGGAAGCATCGCCGGTGGTGCTGTGCACCAGATAAGTATAGTATTTCTTCCCCTGGGGGAAGTGACACAGGCCCCCGGAATTCTTCCCGCTGCCCAATAGGTTTGCCAGCTCCGTCATCAGGTCCTGGTAGGCGGGGATCACATAGGCGGAGAGAATATCCAGATTCTGCTGTTTGTAGGAGATTTTCTCATCGATGGTCAGATTGGTAAAGGAATCAATCTGATCATCAAAGAGCTGCCTCAGATAATTATCGTCACCGCTTTGGACAAAGGAGTCGCACTGCTTGAGAATATCGTTGACGCAGGTATCGCTCATGAACAGGCCTGAGCTGGCTTTCTGCTTCTCAAAGTTTATGATGGACTGGAAATATTCCGGCACCGTGGTGAGAAGCTGGAGGTAATGCTCAATATCCTTTTTCGTGCGGAAGGTGTATTCCGCCAGCAGCACGGGCAGCTGGGCCTGGATGCCCAGGGTGGGACTTAAGGGCTCCTCGTAGAGATAAAAATCCGCTCCCTCCAGACTGGTATTCAGATAGTCCGCCAGTACATCGTAGGTGAGCTGATTTTCCGGCGAGAGTTCCTCCCGGGAAAACTGTGCCAGGGAGGAAAGATAATTTTCCGCCTGCATGGAGGAGGCTGCCCAGGAGGCTTGGTCCATGGTGCCCAGGGTGATGTTGGAATCGTCAATGCCGTAGTCGGAAGGATCCGCCAGCGTGTAGTGAAGATTCAGGGTGTTGCCGCTAAGCTCCCGGCAGAAGATTTGCTCCGTAAAATCACGGAAACGCTGATCCTCCGTCTTGGGACGGTTCAGGATCAGAACGGCTGCGCCCAGGCTGGCCAGCAGGATCAGAAGGGCGATTCCCGCAAACCGCAATTTGACGGATTTGTCCGTTGATTTGAAAAAATGTTTCCAATGTGTGATGATCGCTGTCAATTCATTCTAACTCCCGGGAAGAGTCTTAAGACATTTTATTCAGAAGCGGGGAAATTAGAACAGAGGAAGGGCAGCGGGGCAGAAAATCCTTGACAGAAAAACCCCGGTGTGATAGCCTGAAGTATACGAAAAACCCGGTGAAGAAAAGAGTATGCCCGCAGGGATTGCTACAGAGAAGTTCCGGACGCTGAGAGGAACGCAGGAGAGGCGGACAGAAGATGGTTTCGGAGGGGAACGTTCGAGCGCAGCCACCCCAGGATGCAGGGCAGAAGAGACTGGGAGATCTGTGTTAGGGCGTGACAGGTTCCGCCTGTTACAGCGGCGAGGTACACAGACCAGGGATGACGGGCGATGGGGCCGGGATTTTTTTGGAGTGGACCTGACGAGGCTCCTGCCGCGAGGCACGGGCGAAGAGAAGTGGTAACACGGTGAATCCGTCTTCTGATTTGAAATAAATCAGAAGATTTTTTTGTTATCAGGAAAATGGCCGCTTCCCTGAAAACAAAAACTTCCGTTTTTCTGAGAAAGGAGACAGTGATGGAAAAGAAAAAATTTTATATGACAACAGCCATTGCCTACGCTTCCGGTAAACCTCATATCGGAAATACTTATGAGATCGTGCTGGCGGACAGCATTGCCCGGTTTAAGAGGGCACAGGGTTATGATGTGTTCTTCCAGACCGGAACGGACGAGCACGGACAGAAGATCGAGCTGAAGGCCCAGGAGGCGGGAGTGACGCCCAAGGAGTTTGTGGACAAGGCTGCCGGGGAGATCAAGCGGATCTGGGATTTGATGAACACTTCCTACGATAAATTTATCCGCACCACCGATGACTACCATGAGAAGGTGGTACAGAAAATCTTTAAAAAGTTGTATGATCAGGGGGACATCTACAAAGGCTACTATGAGGGCCTTTACTGCACGCCCTGCGAGTCCTTTTTCACCGAATCCCAGCTGGTGGACGGGAAATGTCCGGACTGCGGACGCCCGGTGACTCCGGCCAGAGAGGAAGCATATTTCTTCCGGATGAGCAAATATGCAGACCGGTTGATTGAGCACATCAACTCCCATCCGGAGTTTATTCAGCCTGTGTCCAGGAAAAACGAGATGATGAACAACTTCCTGCTTCCGGGACTGCAGGATCTGTGTGTTTCCAGAACCTCCTTCTCCTGGGGCATTCCGGTGGACTTTGACCCGAAACATGTCATCTATGTGTGGCTGGACGCTCTGACCAACTACATCACCGGCATCGGCTACCAGTGTGACGGGGAGTCCACGGAGCAGTTCCGGAAGGAATGGCCCGCGGATCTTCACCTGATCGGAAAGGATATTATCCGGTTCCATACCCTTTACTGGCCCATCTTCCTGATGGCCCTGGATCTGCCCCTTCCCAAGCAGATTTTCGGTCATCCCTGGCTGCTGCAGGGCGAGGGAAAGATGAGCAAATCCAAGGGAAATGTGCTGTACGCGGATGAGCTGGCGGATTTCTTCGGGGTGGACGCGGTGCGCTACTTCGTGCTCCATGAGATGCCCTTTGAGAACGATGGCGTGATTTCCTGGGAGCTGATGGTGGAGCGGTTAAATTCCGATCTGGCCAACACCCTGGGAAATCTGGTAAACCGCACCATCTCCATGAGCAACAAATATTTCGGCGGCGAGGTGAGAAGCACCGGAGCGGCGGAGGCTGTGGATGAGGAGTTAAAGAGCGTGGTTCTGGCCGCTCCGAAAAAGGCTTCAGCCAAGATGGATGAGCTGCGGGTGGCGGATGCCATTACAGAGATTTTTGCCCTGTTTAAGCGGTGCAACAAATATATTGATGAGACCATGCCCTGGGCCCTGGCCAAGGATGAGGCCAAGAAAGACCGATTGGCGGAGGTGCTCTACAACCTGGTGGAGAGCATTGCCATCGGGGCGGAGCTGCTGGAGTCCTTTATGCCGGAGACCTCCCAGAAAATTTTGGCTCAGCTGAACGCCCAGAAGCGGGGGCTGGAGAAGATGGATACCTTCGGATTGTATCCCTCCGGCCAGAAAGTGACAGAGAAGCCTCAGATCCTCTTTGCAAGACTGGACCTGAAGGAAGTGATGGAGCGGGTGGAACAGTTTCATCCCCAGAAGCCCCAGGAAGAAGCGCAGAAGTCCGCTGGCGCAAAGGCCGGGGAGGAGACAGAAAAAGACGGTGGAGAGACCGTGATGGACATGGAGGCGAAGCCGGAGATCACCTTCGAGGATTTTGAAAAAATGCAGTTCCAGGTGGGCGAGATCATTGCCTGCGAGGAGGTAAAGAAATCCAAAAAACTGCTGTGTTCCCAGGTGAAGATTGGCAGCCAGGTGAAACAGATTGTGTCCGGAATTAAGGCTCACTACACCGCCCAGGAGATGGTGGGCAAGAAGGTGATGGTGCTGGTGAACCTAAAGCCCGCCAAGCTGGCAGGGGTGCTCTCCGAGGGCATGCTGCTGTGCGCGGAGGACGAGAATGGGGAGCTGGCGCTGATGACGCCGGAGAAGCCCATGCCCTCAGGCGCGGAGATTTGCTGAGGGCCTGCCGCAATGCGTGTGCCAACCCTTCCTGACAGGACATTAGAAGGAGAAAAAACATGATTTTTGATACACATGCCCACTATGATGATGAGGCGTTCGATGCGGACCGGCAGCAGGTGCTGGAGTCCCTGAAGGAGAGCCGTGTGGCTTACGTGGTGAATGTGGGCGCCTCCATGGAGGGCGTCAGGGCCAGCGCGGCCCTGGCCGCCCGCTATCCCTTTGTGTACAATGCGGCGGGAATCCACCCGGATGAGGTGGGCTGCATGGACGAGGAGGCCATGGAATATCTGCGGCAGGTCTGCCGCCAGGAGAAGACCGTGGCAGTGGGAGAGATCGGCCTGGACTATCACTGGAACAGGGAAACCCATCCGGTGCAGAAGCGCTGGTTTGCCGAGCAGCTTCACCTGGCAAAGGAGATGAATCTTCCCGTGAACATCCACAGCCGGGACGCGGCGGCGGATACCCTCCAGGTGGTGAAGGAGGAGCACGCCGGATGCACCGGAGGGGTAATCCACTGCTTTTCCGGATCCGTGGAGATGGCTAGAGAGTATGTGCGCATGGGGTATTACCTGGGAATCGGCGGTGTGGTCACCTTCAAAAACTCCAGGGTACTGAAGCAGGTGGTGCGGGAGATCCCACTGGAGCATCTGGTGACGGAGACGGACTGCCCCTATCTGGCGCCGGAGCCCCACCGGGGAAAACGAAATACCTCCGCCAACCTGCAGTATGTGGTGGCGGCCATCGCCGGGATCAAGGAGACAGATCCGGAGCGGACGGAGGAGATCCTGTTTGAGAATGGCAGAAAGCTGTACCGTCTGTAGAGGGAGGAATAGATGGAAAAATTATCAAATCCTCAGAAAACTATTGAAATCATCAAAAAATACGAGTTCGCCTTCCAGAAGAAGTTCGGGCAGAATTTTCTGATTGACGGACATGTGCTGGACAAGATTATCGCAGCCGCGGAAGTGACGAAGGAGGACTGCGTGGTGGAGATCGGTCCGGGCATCGGCACCCTGACCCAGTATCTGGCTGAGGCCGCCCGGGAGGTGGTGTCCATTGAGATTGACAAAATGCTGATACCCATTCTTCAGGAGACTCTGGCGGACTATCCCAATGTGACCATTATCAACCAGGATGTGCTGAAGGTGGATTTGGAACAGGTGGTGCGGGACCATAATGGGGGCCGCCCCGTAAAGATTGTGGCTAATCTTCCCTACTATATCACCACCCCCATTATCATGACCCTGTTTGAGAGCCATCTTCCCATTTCATCGGTGACCGTGATGGTACAGAAGGAAGTGGCCCAGCGGATGCAGGCTGGGCCGGGCACCAAGGACTACGGCGCCCTCTCTCTGGCAGTCCAGTATTTTGCCGAGCCCTATATCGCGGCCAACGTGCCGCCCAACTGCTTTATGCCAAGACCCAAGGTGGGCAGCGCCGTGATTCGGCTGACCCGCCATGAGACGCCTCCGGTGCAGGTGTCGGACGAGGCTGCCCTGTTCCGGATTATCCGGGCCTCCTTCAACCAGAGCAGGAAAACCCTGGTAAATGGGCTGAACAATTCTCCCCAGGTTCCCAACACCAAGGAGGAAATCCTGGCGGCCTTGGACCGTATGGGCCTGCCGGAGACGGTGCGGGGAGAGACCCTGACGCTGGAGCAGTTTGCCCGCCTGACAGACCTGCTGGGCGAAAAGACAGAGGAAGGGAGCGCGTGATATGTCCCGGGAAACGGAGTTTACCTATCTCTCCGGGGATGGGATTACAAAAATACACGCCGTCATGTGGATACCGGACGGGCAGATCAGAGGCGTTTTACAGATTGCCCACGGCATGCTGGAGTTTGTCCAGCGCTATGATAATTTTGCCCGTTTCCTGAATGAGCGGGGAATTCTGGTGGTGGGAAATGACCACCTGGGCCATGGGGATTCCGTCCGCTCGGCGGCTTACTACGGATATTTCGCGAAACAGAACGGAAATAAGATTTTACTGACTGATATGCGGGAATTGCAGCGCATTACCCAGGAACAGTACCCTGGGCTGCCCTACTTCCTGCTGGGCCACAGTATGGGATCCTTTTTGGCCAGACAGTATCTGTGCCTGTACGGAAGTTATCTGGACGGGGCCATCATCAGCGGAACCGCCTGGCATTCCGGGCTGGAGGCAGAGGCGGGCATGATCCTGTGCCGAATCATCGCTGCCTTTAAGGGATGGAACTTCCGCAGCAGCCTGGTGAACCGGATGGCCATCGGCAGCTTCAACAAAAAAATTCATCCCAGCCGGACAAATATGGACTGGCTGACCAGAGATGAGGCGGTGGTGGATCAGTTCCGGAGTGACCCCAGAACCCAGTTTGTGTTTACGCTGAATGCCTATGAGCAGCTGTTTGTGGGGCTGAAATATCTGAGCCGTCGGAAAAATCTGGCAAAGATGCCAAGGGATTTGCCGGTGCTGTTCGTCGCGGGAGAGAGCGATCCGGTGGGAGCAAACGGACTGGGAGTGAAGCGGACCGCGGTCTCCTTTCGCGGCGCGGGAATGAGGGATGTGACCTGCCGGCTCTATCCCAATGACCGCCATGAGATTCTGAACGAACTGAACCGGATGGAGGTCTATCAGGATATCTGGGACTGGATGGTACAGACCGGAGCGCTGAAATAAGAAAGGGGGAATGGTTTCATGCGGGATTTTTTTAGTATGGACGGGACAGTTTTTCGTTTCCTGTCCAAGGTGGCGGATCTGATGATCCTAAATATCCTCTTCCTCATCTGCTGCATCCCTGTGGTCACCATCGGTGCCTCTGTGACGGCATTGTCCTACGTGACCCTGAAGATGAAGGATCAGGAGGAGGGCTATATCTGGAAAGCCTTTTTTCACTCTTTTCGCCAGAATATCCGTCAGTCCACCCTGATCTGGCTTTTGATGCTGGCCCTCGGGGCGGTGCTGTTTCTGGATTTCCGTCTCTCCACCCTGATGGATGGAGCCATGGGCCAGGCAGTGCAGATTCTGGCCGGGGCCGGAGGACTGATCTGGCTGATGGTTTTTCTCTATGTGTTTCCCCTTCAGGCCAGGTTCTATAATACCATCGGCGGCACGCTGCGCAACGCGCTGCTGCTGGCACTGGGAAATTTTCCAAAAACACTGTGTATGATTGCCCTTGTGATCGGGGCTGCGATCGTGACCTTTTTCAATGGCTATACGCTGTGGTACGGGATTCTGGTATGGCTTTTACTGGGATTTGCCGTGGTGGCCTGGATCAACAGCCAGCTTCTCTATGGGATTTTTAAAAAACTGATGCCTCCGGAGGAGGACGGCGGGGAGGAGGCCAAATCAGAGGCCGGGACGCCCGGAAAGGACGATTGACAAATAGAATCCTTTATGTATATAATGAAAAATAGTGTAATTACGCGCTGTTTAGGCAATTTATGATCTTCTGAAGGAGGAAGAACTCATGTTATACGATAAAGTATCGACGAACCTGAATTTCGTTGAGCGAGAGAAGAACACTCAGAAATTCTGGAAGGACAACCGTATTTTTGAGAAGAGCATGGAGCAGCGGGAGGGCTGCGAGACCTACACCTTTTATGACGGCCCGCCAACGGCCAACGGAAAACCCCACATCGGCCATGTGCTGACCCGTGTCATCAAGGATATGATTCCCAGGTATCAGACCATGAAGGGAAAGTATGTGCCCAGAAAGGCAGGCTGGGATACCCACGGACTTCCGGTGGAGCTGGAGGTGGAGCGGGAGCTTGGCCTGGACGGAAAAGAGCAGATCGAGGAGTACGGTCTGGTTCCGTTCATCAATAAATGTAAGGAGAGCGTCTGGAAATACAAGGGGATGTGGGAAGATTTCTCTGAGACCGTTGGTTTCTGGGCCGACATGGAGCACCCTTATGTGACCTATCATGATGATTATATTGAGTCCGAGTGGTGGGCGTTAAAGCAGATCTGGGATAAGGGCCTGCTGTATAAAGGCTTTAAGGTGGTTCCCTACTGTCCCCGGTGCGGAACTCCTCTGTCCGCCCAGGAGGTGGCACAGGGCTACAAGACGGTAAAGGAGCGCTCTGCCATCGTCCGCTTCAAGGCGGCGGGGGAGGATGCCTATTTCCTGGCATGGACTACCACACCCTGGACCCTGCCTTCTAACCTGGCCCTCTGCGTGAATCCGGAGGAAACTTATTGTAAGGTAAAGGCCGCGGATGGGTATACTTATTATATGGCCCAGCCTCTGCTGGATACTGTGCTTGGAAAGCTGGGAGACGAGGAGAAGGGCGTGGCTGCCTACGAGATCCTGGAGACCTATAAGGGAAAAGATCTGGAGTACCGGGAGTATGAGCCCCTGTTTGCCTGTGCCGGAGAGGCCGCCGCGAAGCAGCATAAGAAAGCCCATTACGTGGTATGCGACAGCTACGTGAGCATGTCCGACGGTACCGGTATCGTGCATATCGCTCCGGCTTTCGGTGAGGATGACGGACGGATTGGAAGAAATTATGGCCTTCCCTTTGTACAGTTCGTGGACGGCAAGGGAAATATGACCGAGGAGACGCCCTACGCCGGTATGTTTGTGAAGGATGCGGACAAGCCTATCTTGGTGGACCTGGAGAAGGAGGGCAAGCTTTTCGACGCGCCCAAATTCGAACATGAATATCCCCACTGCTGGCGTTGTGACACGCCGCTGATCTACTACGCCAGAGAGTCCTGGTTTATCAAGATGACTGCGGTGAAGGATGACCTGATTGCCAACAACAATACCATCAACTGGATCCCCGAGAGCATCGGAAAAGGCCGGTTCGGCGACTGGCTGGAGAATGTACAGGACTGGGGTATTTCCAGAAACCGTTATTGGGGCACCCCCTTAAACATCTGGGAGTGTGAGGACTGCGGCCACATGGTCTCTGTGGGAAGCAGACAGGAGCTGTATGAGCTTTCCGGCGATGAGAGCGCCAAGACAGTGGAGCTGCACCGTCCCTATATTGACGCCATCACCATCAAGTGCCCTCACTGCGGAAAGACCATGCACCGGGTGCCGGAGGTGATCGACTGCTGGTTCGACTCCGGAGCCATGCCCTTTGCCCAGCATCATTATCCCTTTGAGAATCAGGATCTGTTCCAGAAACAGTTCCCCGCCCAGTTTATCTCCGAGGCAGTGGACCAGACAAGAGGATGGTTCTACTCTCTGCTGGCAGAGTCCACCCTGCTGTTTAACAAGGCGGCCTACGAGAACGTCATCGTGCTGGGCCATGTGCAGGATGAGAACGGACAGAAGATGAGCAAATCCAAGGGGAACGCGGTGGATCCCTTTGAGGCGCTGGCCACCTACGGAGCTGACGCCATCCGCTGGTATTTCTATATCAACAGCGCACCCTGGCTGCCCAACCGCTTCCACGGCAAGGCGGTACAGGAGGGACAGCGCAAGTTCATGGGTACTCTGTGGAACACCTATGCCTTCTTCGTGCTGTACGCCAACATTGACAATTTCAATCCCATGGATTACACCCTGGACTATGAGAAGCTGTCTGTCATGGACAAGTGGCTTCTGTCCAAGATGAATACCATGATAAAACAGGTGGACGAGGATCTCGGTTCCTACAAGATTCCGGAGGCCGCCAGAGCCTTGGAGAGCTTTGTGGACGATATGAGCAACTGGTACGTGCGCAGAAGCCGTGAGCGTTTCTGGGCCAAGGGCATGGAGCAGGATAAGATTAACGCCTACATGACCCTTTACACGGCCCTGGTAAATGTTTCCAAGGCGGCAGCGCCCATGATCCCCTTCATGACCGAGGATATTTACCGGAATATCGTGCTGAAGGTGGATGCGTCCGCGCCGGAGAGCATTCACCTGTGCGACTTCCCCAAGGCGGATGAGAGCCGGATTGATCCGAAGCTGGAACAGCGCATGGATGAGGTGCTGAAGATCGTGGTGATGGGCCGGGCCTGCAGAAATACGGCCAACATCAAGAACCGTCAGCCTATCGGCCAGATGTTTGTGAAGGCGCCCCTGGCCCTTCCGGACTATTTTGCCGAGATCGTGCGGGATGAGCTGAACGTGAAGAAGGTGACCTTCACGGAGGATGTGAGAAATTTCACCACTTATACCTTCAAGCCCCAGCTTAAGACGGTGGGACCCAAGTACGGCAAGCTGCTGGGCGGTATCCGCCAGGCTCTGTCTGAGCTGGACGGAAACGCAGCCATGGACGAGCTGAAGGAAAAGGGAGCTCTGACTTTGAATATCAATGGAAGCGAGGCAGTCCTCTCCGAGGAGGATCTTCTCATTGAGACGGCCCAGATGGAGGGCTATGTCTCCGAGCAGGACAACGAGGTGACTGTGGTGCTGGATACCAACCTGACTCCGGAACTGGTGGAGGAGGGCCTGGTAAGAGAGCTGCTCAGCAAGATCCAGACCATGAGAAAAGAGGCTGGCTTTGAGGTGATGGATCAGATCAGACTTTATGCCCAGGGCAACGACAGGATTGCCGGAATTCTGAACCAGTACGGCGATCAGATCCGCACAGATGTGCTGGCGATGGAGATCGTTGTGGGACAGACAGCCGGATACGTAAAAGAGTGGAACATTAACGGCGAGAAGGTAACGCTGGGCGTTGAAAAAATCGGATAATGCCGTAAAAAGGAGATCATATGAACAAATTATTAGACAAAGAAGCGTTTAAGGAACAGGTAAAGGATAATGTGAAGACCCTTTACCGCAAGACCCTGAAAGAAGCCACCATGCAGCAGGTATTTCAGGCGGTGGCATACGCGGTGAAGGATACCATCATCGACAACTGGCTGGCCACTCAGCAGCAGTTCGAGCAGGATGATCCCAAGATGGTGTATTACATGTCCATGGAATTCCTTATGGGAAGAGCCCTGGGCAATAACCTGATTAACCTGTGTGCTTACAAGGAAGTGAAGGAGGCCCTGGATGAGCTGGGCTTTGATCTGAACGTGATCGAGGACCAGGAGCCGGATGCGGCGCTGGGCAACGGCGGACTGGGACGTCTGGCCGCCTGCTTCCTGGATTCCCTGGCTACCCTGGGCTATTCTGCCTACGGCTGCGGCATCCGTTACCGTTACGGTATGTTCAAGCAGAAGATCGAGAATGGATACCAGGTGGAGGTGCCCGATAACTGGTTAAAGGACGGCAATCCCTTTGAGCTGCGCCGCCCGGAGTATGCCAAGGAAGTGAAGTTCGGCGGCTATGTGCGGGTGGAGTACGATGAGAAGGCCAAGCGCACCCATTTCATCCAGGAGGGCTACCAGTCTGTGCGTGCCATCCCCTACGATATTCCTATTGTGGGATATAACAACAATATGGTAAACACTCTGCGGGTGTGGGATGCGGAGGCTATCAATGACTTCCAGCTTGACTCCTTTGACAAGGGCGACTACCAGAAGGCGGTGGAGCAGGAGAACCTGGCCCGCAATATCGTGGAGGTGCTCTATCCCAACGACAACCACTATGCCGGCAAGGAACTGCGTCTGAAACAGCAGTACTTCTTTATCTCTGCCAGCGTGCAGGCGGCTATTGTAAAGTATAAAAAGAAACACAGCGACATCCGCAAGTTCTACGAGAAGGCTACCTTCCAGATGAACGATACCCATCCCACCGTGGCGGTGGCAGAGCTGATGCGTATCCTTCTGGATGAGGAAGGCCTGGAGTGGGATGAGGCCTGGGAGGTAACCACCAAGACCGTGGCCTATACCAACCACACCATCATGGCAGAGGCACTGGAAAAATGGCCCATCGAGCTGTTCTCCAGACTGCTTCCCAGAATTTACCAGATCATTGAGGAGATTGACCGCCGCTTTGTGGCCCAGATCCAGGCGAAGTACCCGGGCAACCAGGAAAAGATCGCCAAGATGGCTATCATCTACAACGGGCAGGTGCGGATGGCTCATCTGGCTATCGTGGCAAGCTACTCGGTAAACGGCGTGGCAAGACTCCACACGGAGATCCTGGAGAAGCAGGAGCTGAAGGATTTCTACGAAATGTTCCCGGAGAAATTCAACAACAAGACCAACGGCATTACCCAGAGACGGTTCCTGCTGCACGGCAATCCCCTGCTGGCAGACTGGGTGACCGATCATATCGGTGACGAGTGGATCACGGATCTGCCTCAGATTGCCAAGATGAAAATTTACGCCGATGACAAGAAGGCACAGCAGGAGTTCATGAACATCAAGTATCAGAACAAACTGCGCCTGGCAAAATATATCAAGGAGCACAATGGCATCGATGTGGATCCCCGCTCCATTTTTGATGTGCAGGTGAAGCGGCTTCATGAGTACAAGCGCCAGCTTTTGAACATCCTTCATGTGATGTACCTGTACAATACCATCAAGGATCATCCGGAGATGGATTTCTATCCCAGAACCTTCATTTTTGGCGCCAAGGCCGCGGCGGGATACCGCAGAGCGAAGCTGACCATCAAGCTGATCAACAGCGTGGCAGAGGTGATCAACAACGACGCTTCCATCAACGGCAAGCTGAAGGTGGTGTTTATTGAGGACTACCGGGTATCCAACGCGGAGATCATCTTCGCGGCGGCAGACGTGTCCGAGCAGATTTCCACCGCCAGCAAGGAGGCTTCCGGTACCGGCAATATGAAGTTCATGCTGAACGGAGCTCCCACCCTGGGCACCATGGACGGAGCCAACGTGGAGATCGTGGAGGAAGTGGGCGAGGAGAATGCCTTTATCTTCGGTCTTACCGCAGAGCAGGTTATTAATTATGAGAAAAACGGCGGCTATGATCCCACCTACTACTTCAACAATGACCAGGATATCCGCCGGGTGCTGATGCAGCTGATTAACGGTGAGTACTCCCACGGGGATATGCAGCTGTTCCGTGAGATCTACGATTCTTTACTGAACACCAACTGCAGCGACCGGGCTGACACTTACTTTATCCTGGCGGACTTCAAGTCCTACGCTGCTGCCCAGAAGCGGGTGGAGGAAGCGTACCGGGATGAGGCGCGCTGGGCGAAGATGGCGATCCTGAACATGGCCGGCAGCGGTAAGTTCACCTCCGACCGTACCATCCAGCAGTATGTGGACGAGATCTGGCATCTGGACAAGGTAACCGTAAAAGTGGATCCGGAGAGCTTTGAGGTATAGTGTGGACACTTAGCGAATGTGCAACGCATGGCATGAGCTTAGTGACCTGAGAACTGCTTACAGAAAAAACGGAACTGCTGATGAAGCAGGGAAATGAAATGTATTGAG
>DBFBJF010000305.1:0-18836 GCA_048203265.1 Candidatus Merdiplasma sp. | reverse complement strand
TTTCTGCGATATTTACAAAATAAGGTCGCGCATTTTTTCGGAATTTACCATGTTATTTAAGAAAATGACGAAAATGTTTTCGTAAATAAAGATTGCAATTCCTTTGGGTTTTCCCTATACTAAAAGATGAATAAATGGATTTCCTGATATTTCTTCTAAGTCTGTAAACACTGCTTATCATATTCTCAACATATTCGTTTTCGTTTTTGAAATTTCAGATACGATTCTGCCTGACAGAATAATCCCCACATAATATATGGAGGTACTAAAATGAAATTTGGCTATTTTGATGACGAAAAAAAGGAATATGTAATTACTACCCCCCATACGCCGTTGCCATGGATTAATTACCTGGGTTCCCAGGATTTTTTCAGCCTCGTCTCCAATACCTGCGGCGGATACAGCTTTTACCGGGACGCCAAGCTGCTGAGACTGACCAGATACCGCTATAACAATATTCCGGAGGATTCCAACGGCAAATATTACTATATCAAGGATGGGGACACGGTCTGGAATCCGGGAACCATGCCCTGCCAGACCGTATTGGACCGGTATGAATGCCGGCACGGCCTGGGATACAGCCGTTTTCATGGGGAGCGGGGAGGTCTGTCTGCGGATCTGCTGGCTTTCGTTCCGGTAAACTGGCCCTGTGAAATCAACCGTCTGACCCTGAAAAATCATTCTGACGAGACAAAACAGATCGTTTTATTCAGCTATGTGGAATTCTGCTTGTGGAATGCGGTGGATGATATGACTAATTTTCAGAGAAATCTAAGCATTGGCGAAGTGGAGATAGAGGGGAGCACTGTCTATCATAAAACCGAGTATCGGGAACGCAGAAGGCACTACAGCTTCTTTTCCGTGAATACGCCCATTGACGGTTTTGACACCAGCCGCGATGAGTTCCTGGGGCAGGGCAGGAGCAACGCAATGCCGCAAGCTGTGGAGAAAGGGGCCTGTACCGGCTCTGTGGCCAGCGGCTGGTATCTCATTGCCAGTCATCAGATCAACCTGACGCTGGCCCCTGGTGAGGAGCGGGAATATATTTTCCTGCTGGGTTATTGTGAAAACCCGGAGGAAGATAAGTGGGAGGCACCTAATGTGATCAGGAAGGATGGGGCCCTGGCTATGCAGAGGGCCTTTGCCCGCCCGGAGCAGGTGGAACAGGCATTTGCAGAACTGCGGGAATACTGGGAAGAGCTCCTCTCCCATTTTACTGTGACGAGCCAAAACCCTCATGTGAATCGCATGGCAAATATCTGGAATCAGTACCAGTGTATGGTTACTTTTAATCTCTCCCGGTCTGCCTCGTACTATGAGACGGGAACAGGGCGGGGCATGGGCTTTCGGGATTCCTGCCAGGATCTTCTGGGGTTTGTTCATCTGGTGCCGGACAGAGCCAGACAGCGGATTCTTGACATTGCCTCTACCCAGTTTGAGGACGGCAGCGCTTATCACCAATATCAGCCGCTGACAAAGAAAGGAAACATGGATATTGGGAGCGGATTTAACGATGATCCCCTTTGGCTGATCGCTGCAGTGAGCGCCTATCTGAAAGAAACAGGAGATTTTGACATATTGGAGGAGCAGGTACCCTTCGACTGTGACGAGGGGAAAACAGCGCCCTTGTTTGAACATCTGTGGCGTTCTTTCTGCTTTTCCTGCACGCATCAGGGGCCCCATGGTCTGCCGCTGATCGGACGGGCGGACTGGAACGATTGTTTGAACCTGAACTGTTTTTCCATGGAACCAGGGGAATCTTTTCAGACAACCGGACCATCGGAGGGACCGGTGGCGGAGTCTGTCTTTATCGCCGGAATGTTTGTAAAATACAGCCGGGAGCTTGCCCAAATTGCCCGGATTTACGGAAAGGAGAGGGAAGCCGGTGAAGCGGAGCGGGCGGCGGACAAAATGTATGACGCCGTGCTGTCCGCAGGCTGGGACGGAGAGTGGTTTCTGCGTGCCTATGATGCGTCTTCCGGCAAGGTGGGATCCAGAGAATGTGAGGAGGGAAAGATTTATATCGAGCCCCAGGGGTTCTGCGTCATGGCTGGAATTGGAGTAAAAGAAGGGATGGCGCAAAAAGCTCTGGATTCCGTAAAAAAGTATCTGGATACAGACTATGGGATCATGCTGCTGCAGCCGGCTTATTCCTGTTATTATTTGAACCTCGGTGAAATTTCTTCTTATCCGCCGGGATATAAAGAGAACGCCGGAATTTTCTGCCACAACAATCCCTGGGTTTCCATTGCGGAGACCGTGCTGGGGAGGGGAACCCGGGCTTTTGAGATTTACCGGAAAACGTGCCCGTCTTATACGGAAGAAATCAGTGAGATACACCGGACGGAACCCTACATCTATTCCCAGATGATTGCGGGGAGAGACGCGCCCCGTCACGGAGAGGCAAAAAATAGCTGGCTTACCGGCACGGCGGCCTGGACGTTTGTGGATCTGTCCCAGGCTATTTTAGGGATCCGGCCGTCGTTTGAAGGGCTTACCATTGATCCCTGTGTGCCGGCGGATTTCGGCGATTTTGAGATTACAAGAATTTACCGGAACGCGGTTTATCGAATTCAGGTAAAAAATCCGGAGCATGTGGAGAAAGGAATCCGCTGCCTTGAGGTGGATGGACGGAGGATAGAAGGAAATACGGTTCCCTGGACACCAGGGCAGAAGGAATACCGGGTGGTAGCCCATATGGGGAGGGAGAAGTCGTGATGAAGCTGGAGCAGAAGCTTTCGGAACTGACGCTGGAGGAAAAGGCGGCGCTGGTATCCGGAACGGATTTTATGTATACCAATGAGATCCCCAGGCTGGGGATTCCGTCGCTGTGTATGGCGGACGGCCCTCACGGGCTGCGCAAGCAGAAAGTACGGGGGGACAGCGGGACTGCCCAGAGTGAGCCGGCCACAGCTTTCCCCACGGCGGCAGCCACTGCCTCGGGATGGAACCCGGAAAATCTCCGGCGCATGGGCCAGGCCATCGGGGAGGAGTGCCGCCATTATGGCGTTCATGTGCTTTTGGGGCCGGGGGTCAATATGAAACGCAATCCCCTCTGCGGCAGAAATTTTGAATATTTTTCGGAAGATCCGCTCCTTTCCTCCGCTATGGGAGCGGCCATGGTGGAGGGCGTGCAATCCCGGGGCGTGGGAGTTTCGGTGAAGCATTTTGCCATGAATAACAGCGAGAACTATCGCTTTATGGGCAACGTGGTGGCGGATGAGCGGGCGATGAGAGAAATCTATCTGAAATCTTTTGAAGGGATCGTGCGGGAGAGCCATCCTGCCACTGTAATGTGCGCATACAATCAGATCAATGGAAAATTCTGCTGCCAGAATGGCTGGCTTTTGAAAAAGGTTCTTCGCGGAGAATGGGGGTTTGACGGCCTGGTTATGACCGACTGGGGCGCCATCAAAGAGCGGGGAGCCTGCCTGAGAGCAGGATTGGATCTGGAAATGCCCGGAGATACCGGAATCTGCCGCCGCTGGATTCTGGATGGGGTGAGAAGCGGGCGGCTGCCGGAAAAGGTGCTGGATCAGGCGGCGCGGCGTGTGCTGAGGCTGGTGGAAACGTATGCGACAGATCAGAAGCCCTCGGCAGTGGACTTTGATGGGCACCACAATCTGGCGGGGGAGATTGCCCAGGACTGCGCGGTATTGATGAAAAACAACGGCAGCCTTCCCCTGAAAGGAACGGAGCGGCTGCTGGTGGTGGGGGAAATGTTTGATAAGATGAGGTATCAGGGGGCGGGAAGCTCCATGATCTCCCCGGCCAGGCTGACAACGCCGAAAGACGCCTTTGATCAGAGAGACATCTCCTACACCTGGTGTCGGGGCTATGACCAGCAGAAGACAGCGCCGGACAAAGAGCTGGAGGAGGAAGCCGTACAGGCTTCTATGCAGGCGGACACCCTGCTTGTCTTTGCGGGGCTCACCGATGAAGCGGAGAGTGAAGGATGCGACCGAGCGGATATGAAGCTGCCGGCCAATCAGCTGGCTCTGATCGATGCCCTGGGCAGGACTCTGCCCGGGACGGGAAAGCGGCTGATTGTCGTCTTGTTTGGCGGCGGAGTGGTGGAACTGCCCTTTGCGGATCGGGCGGACGCCATCCTGAATATGTTTCTTCCGGGGCAGAATGGGGGAGAGGCGGCCTGCAGACTGCTGTATGGGGAACAGTGTCCCGGGGGACGGCTGGCGGAGACCTGGCCGGAAAAGTATGAGGATGTGCCCTTTGGAGAAAACTTTGCCAGGACGCCCCAGGAGGTTTATAAGGAAAGCGTATATGTAGGGTACCGCTATTATCTGACGGCGGGAAAGAAAGTCCGTTATCCTTTTGGCTACGGCCTGTCTTACACCAGCTTCCGGTGGCAGCAGATGGAGTGTGAGCAGGAGGATAACGTGGTGCATGTTCGCTGCCGCGTAAAAAATGAGGGGGAAATGGCGGGCGCCGAGGTAGTGCAGCTCTATGTGAGCGCTCCGCGGACGGACGTATTTAAGCCGGAAAGAGAACTGAGAGGATTTCAGAAGGTTTATCTGAAGCCGGGGGAAGAACGGTGGGTGGAGCTTACTGTCCGCCTGGATGAGCTGCGCTATTATAATATAGAAAAGAAACGATGGGTTTTGGAGGGAGGAGCGTATGAATTTCAGCTTTGCTCCGACTGCCAGACGGTGAAACTTTCCCGAACGGTGGAACTTCCCGGTGAGCAGATTGCCTCGCCCTATTCCCCTGAGACGATGGAGGCCTACGGGAAGGCGGATCTCTCCCGGATGACGGAGGAGGCCTTTGAGGTCATGAGCGGCGTGGATATTCCGCCTTTGCCGGGAAGCCTCCCCATCACCATGAATTCCAGATTTACCGATTTGAAGCAGAGCTTTTTCGGAAGAATTATTTTCAACCGGGTGTTGTCCGCAGCTGAGCGGGAGCGGAAGGAGGCGCTGAAGCTTCCGGAGGGGGCCCGGAGAGACAACGCGCTGAAGGCGGCTGACTTCACCCGGCGGATTTTAGAGTCCAATTCCCTGTACTCCATGACTATGTGCGCCGGCAAAGCGTATCCCTACCATGTGGTGAGGGGATTTATGGATTTGGCCAACGGACACCTGATCCGAGGGCTGGGCGACTTTTGCGCTCCGGTAAAGGTCCCGCCGCTGCCCCGGGAGAAAAAGTGAGGGAAGTTGTCTGCTTCCCCGAACACTTTAGCTGCAGTATACACGTTTGATACCCCGCTGTTTACAGCGGGGTATTTGCTTCCCTTTTCTGCTTCCGATACTGCATGGGACTGATGCCCTGGACCTTGCGGAAACTCTGGGAGAAATAGCTGGGAGAAGAAAACCCCAGTGTTCCCGCAATTTCCGACAGGGTAAGTCCGGTCTCTGTCAGCAGGTAAGTGCTCTCCTGGATCCGGCGGGAGAGCAGATAGTTGATGGGGGAGGTGCCGTACTCCCGGCTGAAAATGTGGGCCAGATAGTATTTGCTGACATGAACCACAGCGGCCAGATCATCCAGGGTCAGATTCTCCTTAAAATGGTTGTCAATATAGCGTCGGACGATGGCCGCCTCCTTGCTGGACTTGCGGGAGGTGGGCACAAAGGTGACGGAAAATTCGCTGCGCCGCATCAGGTGAAGCAGCACCACCTCCAGAAGATCACGGCATACTGTATCGTAACCGGGCGGTTTTGTCTCAATTTCCCTCAGCATACAGCGCAGATAGAAGAGGAAGGGCTCCTTGTCAGACTGGAAGTGAATAATGGAATATCCGGCATCCCCGTGATCCCCGGCCAGGGCCTCCAGCCCATCGATCCCCATGACAATATATTCCAGGGGAAGTTCCTCGGAGCTGACCTCCGTGTGCTCCACGTTGGAGTTGACAATGATGACATCATCGGTTGTGATGGGGATATCATGGTCGGACAGGCGCAGGCTACCCTGCCCCCCGGTGACAAAGAACAGTTCCGCGCAGGGATGGGTATGAAGGGTGGAGTGCCATTCGGCACTGTAGCGGGCCACGCTGACGTAGAGAAGCCTGGTGAGGGAGCGGTCCACCGGGGTGGCTCCCAGTGAATCGAAAGAATAACGGCTGGTACTCATGAATGGCAACCTCCTGAGAAATATTGTCTTGTATTGACATGTGAGCAAGATAAATAAAAAAAGTTCCTGCTTTTTGCGTTATATCCCAAAAACTGCCTTTATTATAGGATGAAACCGACTACTGCACAAGACATATTGGAAAAATATTGTGAAAATTATGGAGAGAAAACAAAGGATAAAAAAGATAATTCGTAAGTTTGTATAGCATATATAAAAATTATTGAGAATATCAGATAAAATTATCCAAAACAAGCAAGATAGATAAAAAAAGACGCAAGAAACGAGTTGGAAGGCCGGGGGGATCTTGTTATACTGAATACGAAAGCAGAAAAAATTTGGAACTATAAAAATGTGAATTTCATAGAAGCAGGAGGGAAAAGCGTATGAAAAAAGCATTGAGTTTTCTGCTGGCTGCGGCCATGGTGGCAGGCACCGGCGTGACAGCCCTGGCAGAAGAGGGAACCGTTTTGAAGGTGGCGGCCATTGAGACTGCCTACGGAAGCGAAATGTGGCAGGAGGTGTGCGATGCCTTCACTGCTGAGACGGGAATTGAAGTGGATTTGGTAACGGACAAGAATCTGGAGGATGTGATCGGGCCGTCCATGAAGACCGGAGATTTCCCGGATGTGATTCATCTGGCCACCGGCCGTGAGGACGCCCTGACGGAGACCTTCATCAAGGATCAGAATATTGCGGATATTACCGATGTACTGTCCATGACGGTACCCGGCGAGGACGCAGTGGTAGGCGATAAGATTGCGGGTGGTTTTACCGAGACTTCCCTGACGAATCCTTACGGGGATGGAAAAACCTATCTTGCTCCTATGTTCTACTCACCCTGCGGCCTGTTCTACAATGCGGGGCTGTTTGAGGAGAAAGGCTGGGAAGTTCCCACCACCTGGGATGAGATGTGGGAGCTCGGCGACACCGCTATGGAGGAGGGGATTTACCTCTTCACCTATCCCACCACGGGATACTTTGATGCTTTCTTCTACGCTCTGATGTACTGCGTGGGCGGACCGGAGTTCTTCGATCAGGCCACCAATTACGCGGAGGGTATCTGGGATACTCCTGAGGCCCAGACCTGCTTCGATATTGTGGCGAAGCTGGCCCAGTATACAGAACCCACCACGCCGGCCCAGGCCAACGATCAGGACTTCACCAAGAACCAGCAGTTGGTTCTGGACAACAAGGCGCTGTTTATGCCCAATGGTACCTGGATCGTGGGCGAGATGGCAGAGGCACCCAGAGCGGACGGCTTCCAGTGGGGCATGACCGCGCTTCCGGCAGTGGAAGAGGGCGGAGACCGCTACAGCTACACCTGGTTTGAGCAGGCATGGATTCCCAGCGGCGCTCAGAATCAGGATGCCGCGAAACAGTTCATCGCTTATCTGTACAGTGATACAGCCTGTGATATTTTTGCGAAATCCGGAGCGATTCAGCCGGTGCTGAATATTTCCGACAAACTGGAGGGTGACAATCAGCTGTTCTACTCCATCTACGACAACGGCGCGAAGGCGGCCATGGGCAACTTTGCCGCGTTCACTCCCATTGAGGGGCTGGACAACCGTACCGTTTGGTTTGACCCGGTAAATTCTCTGGTATCCGGAACCATCACGGAGCAGGAGTGGATTGACGGTATTAAATCCGCCAGCGATCAGATGAGGGCCAACCTGATCCAGTAATGGGTAAAAATGAAAAAAGGAATGGGGAGGGGCCGCCGCAAATCTTGCTGTCATTTGCGGCAGCCCCTTTTGATCTCCGAACAGAAGGGAGTCCTGACCAATGAGGAGAAAATCCGGCCGCAGCCGCTTTATCTTTTTGTGCGTGGCGCCTGCGACGATTTTGTTTACGATTTTTATGATTATACCAACGCTGAATGTGTTCCGCATGTCTCTGTTTAAGCGAAGCGCCTACTCGCCCACGGAGGATTTTGTGGGGCTGGATAATTTTGCCCGGCTGATGAAGGATGCCAATTTTATCCGTTCCATGCAGAATACCATTCTGCTGATTGTGGTGGTGACGGTGATCACCTTTGCCCTGGCCCTGGTGTTCGCGGCGATTCTCACGAAAGAGAAGATTAAGGGACAGAATTTTTTCCGGGTTGTGTTCTACATCCCAAACATCCTGTCCGTGGTGGTGATTTCCGCCATTTTCAGCGCAATCTACGACACAAACAACGGCACGCTCAACAGTCTGCTGTCCCTGATTTCGGGCAGAACGGTGACGATTCTCTGGAAGGGCGAGGGCATGGTGATGGCCAGCCTGATCATCGCCATGGTGTGGCAGGCCATCGGGTACTACATGGTGATGTACATGGCTTCCATGTCCAGCATACCCCAGAGTCTTTATGAGAGCGCCAGTCTGGATGGGGCGGGAAGAGTCACCCAGTTTTTCCAGATTACCATTCCGCTGATCTGGACCAATATCCGCACTACTCTCACCTTCTTTATCATCAGTACCATTAATATGGCGTTCCTGTTTGTCAAGGCCATGACCTCCGGCGGCCCCAACGGAGCTTCCGAGGTGGCGCTGTCCTATATGTACAAGCAGGCCTACACCAACTCCACCTACGGATACGGTATGGCCATCGGCGCCCTTGTGTTTTTGTTCTCCTTCGGCCTGTCGGCTCTGGTCAACGCGGTGACGAAGCGGGAGACATTGGAATTTTAAGGAGGGCACGGTATGGAACAGAGAGGAAAATCCACGGGAGAGAGAGTTTACAAGATATTTATTTATGTGGCGCTGATCACTCTGGCGGTGATGATTATCGTGCCGGTGGCCTGGGTGTTTATGGCGTCCATCAAGGAGAACAGCGAGTTTTATGGAAATCCCTGGGCGCTGCCCCTGGGAGTCCACCTGCAGAATTTCGCGGATGCCTGGAGTAAGGCCCGCATGGGAGAGTACATGCTCAATTCTGTGGTGGTGACGGTATTGTCCCTGGTGCTGCTGCTGGTGATTGCCCTTCCGGCGGCCTACGCCCTGTCCCGCTTTCGCTTCCGGGGCAGGAAGATCCTGAATGTGGCTTTTATGGCGGGACTGTTCATCAATGTGAACTACATTGTGGTGCCCATCTTCCTGATGCTGGTGGACGGGGACACCTGGCTGCGAGGGATATTTGGCACGGGCATTTTTCTGAACAATATTGTGGTGCTGGCCATTGTGTACGCCTCCACGGCGCTGCCCTTTACCATCTATCTGCTGTCCGGCTACTTTGCCACCCTGCCCCATGATTATGAGGAGGCGTCCTACATTGACGGCGCCGGCTATGCCACCACCATGGTCCGGGTTATTTTTCCCATGGCTCAGCCCTCCATCATCACAGTGATTCTGTTTAACTTCCTGTCGTTCTGGAATGAGTACATTATCGCCATGACACTGCTGTCGGATCCCAAGGGGGCGAAAACCCTGCCGGTGGGCCTGATGCAGCTGACCCAGGCACAGCAGGCGGCGACAGAATACGGCCAGCTCTATGCGGGTTTGGTGCTGGTGATGCTGCCCACGCTGATCCTTTATATCTGTGTGCAGAAAAAGCTGACTCAGGGAATGACGCTGGGTGGACTGAAAGGGTAAGGTGATTGTATGAAATTCTGGAAGGAACACGCGAGTCTGCGCGTCCTGTTGATTGCCCTGTTTTTTCTTGCGGGCATGGTATTGATTGTAGTCGGTTGGAAGATGACGGGCAAAATGACAGGGCTCGTGATCATGTTGGCAGGCCTGGTGCTGCTTTTGGCGGCGCTGATGATTTATAACAAACGATTTGAGTGATCCGGAAATACAGCATAAATTTTGGCAAGGACGGAATGAATATGAGCGAGAATAGTAGAACATTTGGCCGGGTGACCATTCCCACTGACCTGGATGTGGTACCCGAAACATTGGAGCTGATGAAACGGTGGGGTGCTGATGCTATCCGGGACTGTGACGGGACGGAGTATCCGGAAGCGTTAAAGACCACGAATGCAAAGGTCTATTCCACTTATTATACTACCCGCAAGGACAATGCCTGGGCAAAGGCGAATCCGGACGAGGTACAGCAGTGCTATATTATGACCGGTTTTTATGAGGCCGATGAGGATGAGCTGCGGATTCCGCTGATGAAGGGACTCAGCAGAGAGCTTCTTCTGCCGAACAACAGGGATGACATCAAACGGTGGTGGGAGGTGATGGACCGCACAGAGGGGCTTCCCCTGGCTCCGGAGAAGTGGAGCTATGAGGAGGAGAGCGGTTGTGTGAGGATTCCCGCCCCGAAGCCCTTCCATGAATATACGGTGAGTTTTCTGGCCTATTTGATCTGGGATCCGGTACATATGTACAATGCGGTGGTGAATGACTGGAAGGGAGTGGAACACCAGATTACCTTTGATGTGCGCCAGCCAAAAACCAGGGCCTACACCATGGAGCGGCTGCGCCGGTTTGTGAAGGAGCATCCGTATGTGGATGTGATCCGTTATACCACTTTCTTTCATCAATTTACCCTGGTTTTTGACGAGCTGAAACGGGAGAAGTATGTGGACTGGTACGGTTACTCCGCATCGGTGTCACCTTACATTCTGGAGAAGTTTGAGCGGGAAGCGGGCTACCCCTTCCGCCCGGAGTACATCATTGATCAGGGATACTACAATAACCAGTACCGGGAACCCAGCCGGGAGTATCTGGATTTCATGGCATTTCAGCGCCGGGAAGTGGCCGCTCTGGTAAAAGAGATGGTGGATCTGACCCATGAACTAGGTAAAGAGGCCATGATGTTCCTGGGAGATCACTGGATTGGCACAGAGCCATTTATGGACGAGTTTGCGGGCACCGGGGTGGACGCGGTGGTGGGCAGTGTGGGGAATGGGTCCACGCTGCGTTTGATTTCGGACATCCCCGGTGTGAAATATACAGAGGGCCGCCTTCTTCCCTATTTTTTCCCGGATACCTTCCACGAGGGAGGAGACCCGGTCAAGGAGGCAAAAGAAAACTGGGTGACGGCCAGAAGAGCAATTTTAAGAAAGCCCATTGACCGCATCGGTTACGGGGGCTATCTGAAGCTGGCCTGCCAGTTCCCGGATTTTATTGACTATGTGGAAACGGTGTGTGCCGAGTTCCGGGAATTGTACGAAAATATTAAGGGGGCGGAGGCTTTCTGCCTGAAGAAGGTGGCGGTGCTCAACTGCTGGGGCCGGATGCGATCCTGGGGCTGCCATATGGTGCATCACGCCCTGTATCAGAAGCAGAATTACAGCTACGCCGGGGTGATGGAAGCCCTGTCCGGCGCTCCCTTTGATGTGAGATTTATTTCCTTTGATGACATTTTGGAAGATCCAACCATTTTGGACGATGTGGATGTGCTGATTAACGTGGGGGACGGTGACACGGCTCACACGGGCGGAAAGGTGTGGGAGAACCCGGATATTGTGTCCGCAGTGCGCCGGTTTATCCGGCGCGGCGGCGGCCTGATCGGTGTGGGAGAGCCCTCCGGGCATCAGTATCAGGGGCATTACCTGCAGCTTGCCAGCGCGCTGGGAATCGAGAAAGAGACCGGGTATACCCTGGGTTATGATAAGTATAACTGGGAAGAACACCGGGATCATTTTATTCTGGAGGACTGTGAGGGCGAGGTGGACTTCGGGGAGGGAAAGAAAAATATGTATGCCCTGGAGGACACCCGGATTTTGGTGCAGCGGGACCGTGAGGTCCAGATGGCAGTCCATCCCTGGGGAAAGGGACGGTGCGTCTATATTTCCGGGCTTCCCTACAGCTTCCAGAACAGCCGTATCCTGCACCGGGCCATCCTGTGGAGCAGTCACAGCGAGGAGGAACTTCACCGGTGGTTTTCCGCAAACTGCCAGGTGGATGTGCACGCCTATGTGAAGAATGGAAGGTACTGTGTGGTGAACAATACCTACCTGCCGCAGAAAACTACGGTCTATAAAGGCGATGGAAGCAGCTTTGAGCTGGAACTGGCGCCCAATGAAATCCGCTGGTTTTCCATTTGATTGATTGAAATGGCTGTGAATAATAACGGATAAGGCAGTCTTTTGCAGCGGGGCTGCCTTTTTGCCGCGATAGTCTGTTTGAACGTAAAAATTGGCTTTTTTTGGGGAAAATCCCGGAAAAGCTTGTATCTTGCGGGAAATTTCACTATGATAGAGTCAAGGAAACGTCAATGGAATCAGCGCTTCCTTAGCTGCTCCGCAGGCAGACGGGAGAACATATTTTTGACATCATGGAGCAAATACCTTTAAACCCAGGGAATCGATGCAATTCAAAGGGAAGGGGGAATATTGATGGCAACAATCAAGGAAGTAGCCAAACTTGCAGGCGTTTCACTGACCACTGTATCCCGAGTCCTGAACCGAGATGAGAGCCTTTCGGTGACCAATGAGGTGAGAATGAGGATATTCCGGGCGGCGCATCAGTTAAGTTACGTCCCTCCCAGGCTGAGAAAAGAGGCAGGGGAGAAGAAGAAACTGGTAATCGGAGTGGCGGACTGGCGGGCGGCGGATCCGGAGAAGCCCCATGTGCATCCGGCTTATCTGACGGCCATGATGGAGTTGATGACAGTTCGCTACGAGGTAGAGTTCGCAAATTTGTTTTTCGGGCAGAGAAGAGCGGTGGATGCAATTATCGCGTTTGGAAGATATAGTGAAGAGGAAGTGCTGTTCATGCGGTCACTCACTTTTGCTATTGTGTTTGTGGACTCTGACCGGGAAGATTATGAAAACGATCAGATTGAGCTGGATTTTGAGAGAAGCCAGGAGGAGCTGGTGACATACCTGCTGGATGAGCGGCAATATGAGACCGTGGGCTATATCGGAGGACGGCATGAAAAGGACGGTATCAGAAATGGAGACCGCTGCCTGAATGGCCTGGTCCGTTCTCTGAAAGGCAGAAACTGTTATGATGAGCAGTTCTTCCACGTGGGAGATTTCAGCCGCGAGAGTGGTTACCGGCTGGCGAAGCAGGCTGCGCAGAGCGGCACGTTGGCCAGAGTGGTTCTTCTGGGCTGCGATGAGGTGGCAGAGGGAGCGCTGGAGGCTTTTCAGGAGCTGGATCTGAAGCTTCCGGAGGATGTGGCGGCAGTGATCTATCAGGATGCCTGCCCCATGGATGCCAGATGGACGGAGGAGACCAGGGTAGAAGTGCTGCCGGATTATGTCTGGGAGAACACGCTGGAGCTTTTGCTGGGACGGATTGAACAGCGAAGAAGCCAGGCCGTGACGGTGACTGTGCCTCTGCGCATCCGCCCGGGCGGTACGGCGTAGTGGACGAAAGCGGGCAGGTATGGTATCATGATAGCGAATTCTTTCTGGGCTCACCGGCTGTGAATAGTAACCACCGGAATATGGGGCCGGAATGTCAAACAGGAGGATAAGAGGACATGAAAATTGTATTGCTGGAGGGACTGGGCGTCTCCGGGGAAGTAATTGAAAAATATGCTGAGAAGCTGAGGGCAATGGGACACACTTTTCAGGCTTACGAAAAGAACACGGATCCCAACGTTCAGGTGGAGAGGAGCCGGGACGCAGATGTGATCATGCTGGCCAATATGCCCCTGGATCCGTCCGTGATTGACGGAGCGCCCGCTCTGAAGTTTATTGATGTGGCATTCACCGGTGTGGATCACATTCCCATGGAGAAGGCCAGAGAGAGGGGAATCGCGGTGAGCAATGCCTCCGGCTATGCTACTCAGGCTGTGGCGGAGCTATGCCTGAGCAATATGATTTCTCTGCTTCGGAAGGTGGATCAGACCCAGCAGCGCTGCCGGGAGGGGAAGACCAAGGACGGCCTCATCGGAAATCTGCTGTGTGGAAAGACGGTGGGAATCGTGGGCGCCGGCGCCATCGGAAAGCGGACTGCGGCGCTGTGTAAGGCTTTCGGCTGCCGGGTCATTGCCTATAACAGAAGCAAGGTGCAGGATCCCTCCATCGATGGGCAGGTGACTCTGGATGAGCTTTTGGAGCAGGCGGATGTGGTGTCCCTGCACTGCCCGCTGACGCCCCAGACAAAAGGACTGATTGGAGAGCGAGAGCTGGCGAAGATGAAAAAGAGCGCCATCCTGATCAACACGGCAAGGGGCGGCGTGGTGGATACAGCGGCTCTGGCCTCGGCCCTGAACCAGGGAGAGATTGCCGGAGCGGCCTGTGATGTGTTTGATATGGAACCGCCTCTTCCCCAGGATTATCCTCTGCTGCGCACACCGAATACGCTGGTGACGCCCCATATCGCCTTTGCGTCGGAGGAGTCCCTGGAACAGCGGGCCCAGATTGTGTTTGAGAATCTGTATTCTTGGCTGGAGGGAAAGCAGATGAATCAGGTTTAGAAGTATGCTGGAGAAAACACAATGTCTGTGTGCGGACAGATAGGGGGAGTACGTTGAAGATCAGAAATTATGTAAAGCCGGAGAGCCTGGAGGAGGCTTACGCATTAAATCAGAAGAAAAGCGCCCGCCTCATCGGCGGTATGATGTGGCTGCGCACCGGCAGGGAGACCATTGCCACGGCAGTGGACCTGTCGGGTCTGGGGCTTGGAGAGATTGTGGAGACGAAAGAGGAGTTTCGCATTGGGGCCATGGTGACACTGCGCCAGCTGGAACTGCATCAGGGGTTGGCGGACTACACCCAGGGAGCCATGAGGGAGGCCTTGCGCTCCATCGTGGGGGTACAGTTTCGCAACCTGGCCACTGTTGGCGGCAGCATCTGGGGCAGATTTGGATTTTCTGATGTGCTGACCCTGTTTCTTGCGCTGGATACCAGGGTACATCTGTACAAGGCGGGGGAACTGCCGCTGGATGTGTTCGCAAAGAGCGGGAAGGACAATGACATTCTCACGGAGCTGGTGATCAAAAAGAGACCCCAGCGGACAGCGTATCGGGCTTTCCGGAATACGAAGACGGATTTCCCAGTGCTGACCTGCGCGGTGTCACTGCCTGCCGGAATGCCGGATGCGTCGGGCAAACAGACGGGCTGGCCGGAGGAAAGCGGGGCGGCTTCAGAGGAGAAGCCGTTTTTTGCCGGTACCGTGGTGGTGGGAGCCAGACCGGGGCGGGCCATGAGCCTTGCGATACCGGAGAAATACGGGGAGCTCCTGAGAGGTTCTGTTACTTCGCCGAAGGGAGCGGCAGAGAAGGGAGCGGCAGACCGCCGGGATGCAGCCGTGGCCGGTGGCTTTGGGGTGTCTGCTGACCAGGCCGCTGCTGAGATTGCGGAAATTGCTGGGGATCTGGGAGAACAGTTCCCGGTGGGAAGCAATTTGCGGGCAGGGGCGGAATATAGACGTCATCTGGCTCAGGTGCTCATCGGACGGTGCCTGGAGCAGCTTTGCCTTGAGGGGAAGAAAGGAGCAGTATGCAGAAACTGAAGCTTACTTTAAATGGCAGGCCGGTGGAGGCGGAGATTGAGGACGGCATGACGCTGTATCAATTTGTGCGGGAAAAGGGATGCCTGAGTGTGAAGTGTGGATGCGAGACCTCCAACTGCGGGCTGTGTACGGTATTTTTAAATGATCTTCCGGTTCTTTCCTGTTCCGTGCTGGCAATCCGGGCAGACGGCTGCCGGGTGGATACGCTGGAGGGACTGCAGAAGGAGGCTGCCGAGTTTGGTGCTTTCATTGCGGACCAGGGGGCGGAGCAGTGCGGTTTTTGCAATCCGGGTATGGTGATGAACGCGATCGCCCTGTTTCGGGAGAAGCCGTCTCCCACGGACGAGGAGATCAAAGAATATCTGGCGGGAAATCTCTGCCGTTGTTCGGGATACGAGGGGCAGCTGCGGGGGATTCACGCTTTTATGGAATATAAAAAGGGAGGTGCCGGCGCATGAGCGGTGAGAGAATGGAAGAGGAACTCCGGGAATTCGCGCCGGAGGAGGGAAAGGCGCGCCGGGAAGCCCTGAAAACGGTGAATCATCCGGTGAGAAAAAAGGACGCCATGGCCCTGGTGACGGGAAAACCGGCATTTCTGGAGGATGTGATTCAGGGAGATTATCTGGTGGTGAAGCTGCTGCGCAGCCCCCATGCCAACGCCCTGATTCAGGATATAAAGAAGGATACAGCGCTGAAAGTTCCGGGAATTGAGGCGGTTTTCACCTGGGAGGATGTGCCGCAGAAACGGTTTACTCTGGCGGGCCAGACCTACCCCGAGGCCAGCCCCTATGACCGGTTGATTTTGGACCGCCATGTGCGGTTTGTGGGGGATCCTGTGGCTATCGTGGCGGGGCAGAACGAAGACTGCGTGGACCGGGCCATGAAGCTTTTGAAAGTAAAGTATGAAGTGCTGCCGGCGGTGCTTGATTTTCACCAGGCCAAGGACAATGATATTTTAGTCCATCCCGAGGACAACTGGAGATCGCTGTCCTCTGTGGGAGCGGACAATCACAGAAACCTCTGCGCCAGTGACCGGCTGAGCCAGGGGGATGTGGATCAGGTATTGAGGGAGTGCGATGTGGTAGTGGACCGGACGTTCCGCACCAGACCTAATCAGCAGGCCATGATGGAAACGTTCCGCACTGCCTGTCATATGGATTCCTATGGAAGACTGAATATCATCAGCTCCACCCAGATCGTATTTCATGTGCGCCGGATCGTGGCCGGGGCGCTGGACATTCCCCAGACAAAAATCCGGGTGACCAAGCCGCGAATCGGCGGAGGATTCGGCGCCAAGCAGACGGCGGTGTCGGAGGTGTATCCGGCGTTTGTCACCTGGAAGACGGGAAAACCGTCAAAAATCGTATTTTCCCGCTATGAATCCCAGATTGCCTCCTCGCCCAGACATGAGATGGAGGTGCATGTGCGGGTGGGAGCCGCCAAGGACGGCCGCCTGCGGGCCATTGATGTCTATACGCTGTCCGACACCGGAGCGTACGGGGAGCATGGCCCCACCACGGTGGGACTTTCCGGGCACAAATCCATTCCCCTGTATCGGGGGCTGGAGGCTTTCCGGTTTGATTACGATGTGGTTTATACGAATCATATGTCCGCCGGCGCGTACCGCGGTTACGGAGCCACCCAGGGAATTTTCGCGCTGGAGACAGCGGTGAATGAGCTGGCTGCCAAGCTGGGAATGGATCCGGTTAAACTGAGGGAGAAGAACATGGTGCGCCAGGGAGATGTGATGCCGGCATACTATGGGGAACCCAACCGGAGCTGCGCCCTGGACCGCTGCATGGCCAGGGCAAAGGAGCTGATGGGCTGGGACGAAAAATATCCCTGCCGGGATATGGGAAATGGCAAGGTGCGCAGTGTGGGCGTGGCCATGGCCATGCAGGGATCCGGAATCTCCCACGTGGACACCGGCTCTGCTATTCTTAAGCTGGAGCAGGACGGCACTTATACGCTGTCTATCGGGTCAGCGGATATGGGAACCGGCTGCGACACGATTCTGGCTCAGATGGCCGCGGAGGTGCTGGAATGTCCCATGGATCATATTTCCGTCTGCGCGGCGGATACGGATTCTTCGCCCTACGACTCGGGCTCTTACGCATCCAGCACCACCTATATTACAGGAAAGGCAGTGGAGCAGGCAGCCCATAAACTGCGGGATATCATCCGGACAGCCGCCTGCGAGATGATGCAGCTTCCGGAGGAGAGCGCAGCGCGGCTTGATTTTTCCGGCGACCGGTTGACCGATCCGGAGACAGGGAAACAGCTGACGCTGCGTCAGCTCGGTGAGGCAGCCACCTGCGGCGGCCACCTTGCCCTGGTGGCTTCAGCAACCCACAGCTCCCCGGTGTCCCCGCCGCCCTTCATGGTGGGAATGGCAGAGATCGAGCTGGACAAGGAGACGTGCCAGGTGGAACTGATAAATTATGTGGCCGTGGTGGACTGCGGCACACCGGTGAATCCCAACCTTGCCCGGGTACAGACGGAGGGTGGCCTGGTGCAGGGGATCGGCATGGCCCTCTACGAGGATGTGCGGTACAGTGAGAGGGGCCAGATGCTGAACAATTCTCTGATGCAGTACAAGATCCCCACCAGACTGGATATGGGCAGAATCCGGGTGGAGTTTGAGAGCAGTTACGAGCCCACGGGGCCCTTTGGAGCAAAGTCCATCGGCGAGATTGTGATCAATACCCCCTCCCCGGCCATTGTCCATGCCATCGCCAATGCCACCGGCCTCTGGTTCCAGGAGCTTCCGGTGACCAGCGAGAAGATATGGATGGCGATGAGGGAACGGCAGGCGATGAGGGCGCGTCAGCAGAAAGAAAATTTGCCGCAGGAAAAATAACTTTGCGGAGAAAAAGTTCGCGCATATAGAAAAACTATAGTCAAAGACAAAAATAATTTGCCTTTGACTCTAAACCCTCCGGGGGATGTGCACGATTTTTGTACGGAATTGTCTGCGCTTTGCGCAGCAAAAATCGGCGCAGTAAACGTCATAATAAAATTTATTATGACGTTTACTAAAAAAAGCAGTGCTTTTGGATTTGTCGAAGCGGCATGGCCAGAAGCACTTTCTTTTTGCAAATTTTAGCTTTGCATATTGCTATTCTTTGTCTCTAATGATAAGATGAAAGATAACAGGGAAGAAGAGAGGAGTACTTTCTGAAACAGAAGAAAGGAAGGTACTGCCTATGGAAGAAAACGGAACTGCGACCTATTCGGAGCAGGTGGGAGAGTTTGGGGGCAATATTGCAGAGCGGGAGCAGCGGGTGGCGGAAGCGAGAAAGTTTAATCTGCTGAGCAATGTATTTATGTCAGTGGCACTAAACGATGCGGAGGCCTGCCAGTATGTGCTGAGAATTCTTACGGGACTTGAGGATTTAGTGGTGAAG
>DBFBJF010000304.1:0-8184 GCA_048203265.1 Candidatus Merdiplasma sp. | reverse complement strand
GTGCTGCTGTATGCCGCCAGCACCACCTATCACTGGCTGGACTTATCCCCCAGAATAAACCGCATTTTGAAGAAGCTGGATCACATGATGATCTTTGTCCTGATTGCAGGGACCTACACTCCGGTCTGCCTGATTGTTTTGAGAGGACGCACCGGCTATTTGCTCTGTGCCCTGGTCTGGGGTATCGCCCTGGCCGGAATCATCCTGAAAGCCTGCTGGATTAATTGCCCCAAGTGGTTCTCCTCCGTCCTCTACATTGCCATGGGATGGGTCTGTGTTCTGGCTTTCACTCAGATTATCAACAGCCTATCCGCAGCTGCCTTCGGCTGGCTTTTAGCCGGAGGCGTCATCTACACAGTGGGCGGTGTGATCTACGCGCTGAAGCTTCCCCTGTTCAACGCCAGACACCGCAGCTTTGGAACCCATGAAATCTTCCACCTCTTTGTTATGGGCGGAAGCGCCTGCCATCTGTTCCTTATGTATCACTTTGTGTCACTGATGCCGGTGTAAAGGCGGAAAAAGCTCCCTCATGCTCCCCGGGCTTCGGATGAGCCCCCGACTCAATGAGCTGCAGCTTACGGCTGCGGCTCATTTTTTTGATGGCCGCTTCCCGGCGCAGCGCCTCTTCCTTCGTCTGCCAGACCTCCCAGTAAACCAGCTTCACCGGCCTCCGGCTCCGAGTGTACTTAGCTCCCCTGCCCGCATTATGGGTCTTGACCCGTTCCCTCAGATGGGTTGTCCACCCCGTATACAAACTCTTGTCCTTACATTCCACAATATACACGTACTGATCCACTTGTCCCTCCTTCACTCCCACCGGCGGCAAGCCAAAAGAACGTACCTGCGCGTTCCTTCGGCAAACGCCTATGTAAGGGAACCATCCGCTCCTGTGGCGAACAATCCCCCGCTCTATCAAAAGCAATCGGCAAATCTGGTACTTTTCAGATGCCGGATTGTCCCAAGACCGTTCCGACAGATAACGCAAGGTAAAGGAATTCCGATTGCGATTTTTATGCCTCGCTTTTTTCTCCTGTTTTGGCAGAGCATCCTCTGTTTATAGTATAAGCAAAAACCGGAATTTTGTGCATCCACAAATTCCGGCTTTCTGTTCTTACAGGTATGATGGGCGCGGGCTGCTCTTCGGCGCCCTCATTCCTCTATTCCAGATACAACACCGGGTCCACCGGCGTTTCATCCTTTGTCATCTCAAAGTACAGGTTGCTGCCCTCCGTGCAGTAGTACTTGGTAGGCTCACTGACGTATCCGATCAGCGCTCCCTCCTCCACTACATCGCCCTCCGCCACGGTGAGCTCCTTCAGCTGGCCGTAAGTCAGCTCATAACCGTCTCCGATATCCATAACCACAGTAGTTCCGGTCTCATCGTCAATGGAAATGGACTCCACGATACCCTTAGCGGCCGCCACCACCTGGGCCCCCACATCGCTGCCAATCACCAGGGCTGGGTTATATTTGTACTGATTCAGGGTGGGGAAGTAAATGCTGCCGTCCATGCTGTAATCCAGCACCACGCTGCCCACCACCGGCCAGGTCAGAGTGTCCGTCTCTCCGAAGGATACCGTGGGAAGGATCTGGGTCGTCTGAGCTTCAAGGGCTTCCGCCTCCGCCTGGGCAGCCTCCTGGGCCTCCGTCTCTTCTTCCGTCGTAATCTCTCCAGCCTGCTCCTCCATCTGAGCAGTCACATCATCGGAGGCCGACACCTCCATTCCCTCAGACATCTCCTCAGGAAGCTGGGCCGCAGCCAGCCCGTCAGCCTGATCCAGAGATTCCTGGAGCGCCTCATCCACTCCGGCCCCCTGATCCTCCAAAGCCGCCTGCTCACTGGCGATCTGCTCCTTCTCCTTCTGGGCCTGCTTCACCTGGCCTGTGGCAAACAATACCGAGAAGGCCGCCACCCCAACCAGACACAGGCCAAACACCAGCCCATTATTTTTGACTTTCCATTTCTGCTTCCAATCCTTTTTCTCCATACCTTTCACCTCTGTCTATATTTGCGAGTACACTGCCGGTAAGGAGGATCCCCGGAATACGCCAAAGGCGATTTTCCGCCCTCCACTCGTCTATAGATAGGATTGCCAGATATGAAAAGAATATTCGTGAATTATTTCTGCATGTTCGCAAATTTTGTGTACTGGGGCAGCCAGGCCAGCTCCACTGTTCCGATGGGGCCGTTTCTCTGTTTTGCGATGATCACCTCTGCCACATCCTTCCGGTCCGTATCCTTATTGTAGTAGTCTTCCCGATATAGGAACATCACCACGTCAGCGTCCTGCTCAATGGCCCCCGACTCACGAAGATCGGACAGAATGGGGCGGTGATCCGGTCTCTGCTCCACCGCCCGGGACAGCTGGGAGAGTGCCACCACAGGAACCTGCAGTTCCCTGGCGATCTCCTTCAGGGACCGGGAAATGTCGGAAATCTCCTGCTGTCTGGATTCGCTCTTTTTACTTCCCTGCATCAGCTGCAGATAGTCGATCATCACAATTCCCAGATTATGCTCCAGCTTATACTTCCGGCATTTGCTGCGAAGTTCCGCCACCGAGATACCGGGGGTGTCATCGATAATCAGATTGGAACGGCCAATGATGCCCGCCCCCTCGATCAGGTTGGCCCAGTCCGTATCACTTAAGTTTCCGTTTCTCAGAAGCTGGGCGTCCACCCGTGATTCCAGGGAGAAGAGACGGTTCACCAACTGCTCCTTTGACATTTCCAGACTGAAAATAGCCACCGTTTCATTGTTGCGGAAGGCCATATACTCCGCAATGTTCAGCACGAAGGCGGTCTTTCCCATAGAAGGCCGGGCCGCCACCAAAATCAGATCTGAGGGCTGAAAGCCCGAGGTCTTATAATCCAAGTCAATAAATCCGGTAGCCAGGCCGGTTACACTCCCCTTATTCCTGCTGGCCATCTCAATTTTGTCCAGGGCCTTGAGCACCACATCCTTGATAGGCACAAAATCATCGGTAGATTTCTTCTGGAGCACCTGGAAAATCTGTTTTTCCGTATTCTCCATAATGTCCTCCACCTTATCTTTCCCGGCATAGCAGGCGTTGGCGATCTCCTCATTCACCCGGATCAGTCTGCGCAGCATAGCCTTGTCCTGGACAATCTGGGCATAATAGCGCACATTAGCGGAAGTGGGCACCGCTGTGATCAAATCCCGGATCAATTCCAGACTGCTCAGCTCCGGCGGCACATCCATTTCCTTCAATCGGTTCTGCAGCGTTACCGTATCCACCGGTTTTCCCTCACTGTAAAGCCCCGTCATGGCATCAAACAGCAGGCCATACTGTTTTTGATAAAAGTCCTCACTGGTTAATAATTCAGAAGCCACGGTGATTGCCTCCTGGTCAATCATCATGGCTCCAATGACGGACTGCTCCGCCTCCACGCTGTGAGGCATCACTCTCTTAATCAGCGTTTCTTCCATTGTATACTTTCCTTTTTATAATGCTTCCACGTGTACCTTCAGCTGAGCCGTCACCTTGGTGTGCAGCTTGATGCCCACATCCATATTTCCCGTGGTCTTAATGGGATTGGTCAGCTGGATCTTCTTTTTGTCCACCTCCAGCCCCAGCTGCTCCTTCACCGCCTCCGCAATCTCCTTGGATGAGATGGCTCCGAAGAGCTTTCCGCCCTCTCCCACCTTTACCTTCAGGACAATGGAAGACTTTTCAATCTGCTCTGCCAATGCCTTGGCATCCGCCAGGTTCTGAGCCGCAATCTTCTCCTCATTGGCCTTCTGCAGCTTCAGGTCATTCATATTCTTCCCTGTGGCCTCCAGCCCCAGTTTCTTCTTGATCAGGACATTTCTGGCGTAGCTGTCACTGACATCCACCACCTGCCCCTTTTTTCCAACGCTTTTCACATCTTCCAGCAAAATTACCTTCATGCTATATTGCTCCTTCCTCTGTCATCTCCTGCAGCACATTCTTCAGCCGCTGCACGGCCTCCTCCATCGTCACGCCGGAAAGCTGAGCCCCGGCAATATTCATATGGCCGCCGCCTCCCAGACGCTCCATAATAATCTGGACATTCACCTCATCGATGGATCTGGCACTGATAAAAATCCGCTGTTCACACTGGGTGAACACAAAGGACGCTTTCACGCCGATAATATTCAGCAGCTCGTTGGCCGCCTGGGCCCCCACCACGTTGGGACTCTCCAGCCCCTGGGAGGGGCAGACGCTGATGGCATAATTCCCCATATAGGACTCTGCGTGGCGCACCGCCTCCGCTCTCGCCTTATAGCTGTCCATGTCGTCTCTCAGCGCTTTGCGCACCCTGGTCACATCCGCGCCGGAGCGCCGCAGAAACGCCGCTGCCTCAAAAGTGCGCACCCCTGTCTTTGCCACGAAATTATTGGTATCAATGATAATGCCGGCGTACATACAGTCCGCCTCCAGGTTTTTCAGACGCACGTTCTCCTCAAAATACTGCAGCGTCTCCGCAATCATCTCGCAGGCCGAGGAGGCGGAAGGCTCAATGTAGGACAAAGAGGCGTTCTCAATCTTTTCCGTAGTCTGGCGGTGATGATCCACCACCACAATGGTTCTGGTCTGATTCAGAATTTCCTTACACTCCGTCATGCTGGGACGATTGGTATCCACCACCACCAGCGCTGTATTCTGATCCACCAGGTCAATGGCCTGTTCATGGGTGATAAACAGGTCCTCATCGTAATCTTTGCTCTCCTTCAGCTGGTTTACCCAGGCCCGGATACTGCTGTTAATCTCTCCCAGCACAATGTGGGCCGGTTTGCCCACCGTTCTGGCCGCCCGGTATACGCCGATGCAGGCCCCCAGGGAATCCATATCCGTCATGCCGTGGCCCATCGCCACCACCACTTCCTTGGAACTGATGATCTCCCGAATCGCTTGGGCCTTCACTCTGGCCCGCACTCTGGTATTCTTCTCATTGTGCTGGGACTTGCCGCCGTAGAAACTCATCTTGCTGTTGTCCTTCACCACAGCCTGGTCTCCGCCCCGGCCCAGCGCCATCTCCATGGCGCTTCTGGCAAACTCATAGTTCTGCAGATATCCGCTGCCGCCCATGCCCACGCCGATGCTGATGGTCATGCCCTGCTCGTTTCCAATATTGATGGTCTTAACTCCCTCCAGGATAGAGAAGCGGTCCTCCTGGAGCGTGTCCAGGCTCTTCTGATTAAAAATCACCAGATACTTATCCTTCTCCAGCTTCTTGGTCAGACCCTCCACCGCAACGAAATATTTGTTGATCTTCCGTTCCACCAGCACATTCAGCAGAGAACGGCGCACCTCATCCACCCGGTCCATGGTCTCATCGTAGTTATCAATATAAACCAGACCCACCACCGGCTTCTGATTTCTGTTTTCCTCGATATAACGCCGAAGGTCCGTCTCGTCAAAGAAGTACACCATGTAGAGGTAGGTGTCTCCGCTCTCATCGCGATCCACCAGTTCCACCTCATCCAGCAGCGTATTGATGGAAATCCGCTGAACATGAGCCCGGTACTCCTTTTCCCGGTACCCCAGGCAGATGTCCTTATCCCAGGCGGTATTGGGCAGCACTCCCCGGTTTATCTCCGGAAAAAGAACCGAAATATTCTTCTTGTAGTTACTTCCCTTTCCTGTCATCTCACACAGGCGGTCGTTCATCCACATAATCTTGCCATCGGGTTCCAGCAGTGCCGCCGGTATCTCAAACTCCTGCAGAATTTGTCTCTGCACCTGTCCGAAACGGGTGGCAAAGTTTACCAGTCCCCGAAGGATTTTCGGCTTATTGTGAAAATACATGCCCAGGACACCCAGAAAATAAACCGTGCTGAAAGCCAGCGTCATCAAACCGGCTCTGCGATCCGTCAGCAAAATGACCACATCTAGGATCACAAGCGTCAGCGCCAAGATCACGTTCCACTGCCAGTGCAGCTTCAGCGTTCCGCCGTACTTCACCTTAAACTTATTTTTCATATCCCTTGTCTCCCTCACATTCACAGGAGCGTATTGGTTGTTACTATTCACAGCCCCGCCCACATGCGCACTCGTCGCCTCTTTGAGGCTCCAGTCCCGCTCCTACGGAGCTAAGACTGCTTATGTGGGCGGAGTGACTGTAGTAACTATTGGTTCCCATTATTATGATATCATATCACAATTTGCACGATTAGAAAAGAAGAAAAGTGGGCTCCGCGGATCCCCGAAACGCTTTCACAGCGCCCAAAGATAAGTCCCGCGCCCTGTTTGGGAGCGCGGGACACTGGAAAGCGTCATCTAAAACTTAAATACGGCCACGCCGTAGGCCGGCAGATCGTAGGCAAAGGAATACGGTTTTCCGTCACACTCCTGCTTAACAGCCTTGTAAATCTCCGGCTGCGCCTTTCCGCTTCCGCCGTACTGAGCTTCATCACTGTTTAAGATCAGCTTGTACTGTTTTCTGCGTTTCACCCCCACCCGGTAATCCGGTCTGGCTACTGGGGTAAAATTGATAACAAACAACAGGTTGCTTCTCCCGTTGTCGGAATGTCTCATAAAACTGTAAATGCTCCGGTCCCCATCGTCCGCGTTGATCCACTCAAAGCCGTTGGGGTGGCAGTCGGTCTGGTAAAGCGCCGGAGTACTGCGGTATAAGTGCAGCAGGGCTCTCACATAGTTCTGCATCTGCTGGTGTTTCTCCTCCGCCAGCAGATACCAGTCCAGCTCTCTCGCCTCGCTCCACTCCCGGAACTGGGCAAAATCCTGTCCCATGAAGAGCAGCTTTTTCCCAGGATGGCCGATCATAAAGGAGTATCCCGCCTTCAGGTTGGCAAACTTGTCATCGTACAGCCCCGGCATCTTGTTGATCATGGAGCATTTCAGATGCACCACCTCATCGTGGGAGAGTACCAGAACGTAACGCTCCGAGTAGGCGTAGGTCATGGCAAAGGTCATCTTATTGTGATTATATTTTCTGAAATAGGGATCCAGCTTCATATATTCCAGGAAGTCGTGCATCCATCCCATATTCCATTTCAGGGTGAATCCCAGCCCATCGTACTCCGGCGGAGCCGTCACCTTGGGCCAGGCAGTGGATTCCTCCGCAATCACCATGGCGCCCGGATGCTTTCCGTGCACCACGCTGTTGAGGTGCTTGAAAAATTCAATGGCTTCCAGGTTCTTGTTATCCCCGTACTTGTTGGGTACCCACTGTCCATCCCTGCGTCCGTAATCCAGATAGAGCATAGAGGCCACCGCGTCCACCCGCAGTCCGTCCACATGGTACTCATCCAGCCAGAACAGGGCGTTGGAGATGAGAAAGTTTTTCACCTCATTCTTTCCGTAATCAAACACCTTGGTCCCCCAGTCGGGATGCTCTCCCTTCCTGGGATCCGCGTACTCATACACACAGGTGCCGTCGAATTCCGCCAGGCCATGGGCGTCTCTGGGGAAATGGGCGGGCACCCAGTCCAGAATCACACCAATCTTATTTCTGTGGAAGTAATTCACCATATAGGCAAAATCCTCCGGTGTACCATAGCGGGAGGTGGGCGCAAAGTATCCGGTCACCTGGTAGCCCCAGGATCCGTCAAAGGGGTGCTCCGCAATTCCCATCAATTCCACATGGGTATATCCCATGTCCTTCACGTATTCCGTCAGAGCACGGGCGAATTCCCGGTAGTTGTAAAAACCGTCCTCGTTCTCCCCGTGGGGATGTTTCTTCCAGCTTCCCGGATGTACCTCATAGATGGAAATGGGGTTGGTATCCGGAATATAAGTGTTTCTCTTCTCCATCCATGCGGAGTCGCTCCAGCGTATCTGTGTGATGTCCGTCACCTTAGACGCGGTTCCGGGGCGCATCTCCGCGGTATTGGCATAGGGATCCGCCTTGTACAGCTTTCTGCCATCCTTGGCATGAATCAGGAATTTATACAGTTCCCCCAGCTTCACGCCCGGCACAAACACCTCATAAATCCCCAGAGGCTCCAGCCGCTCCATGGGGCAGGCGGTCTCGTCCCAGCCATTGAAACTGCCAATCAGGTACACCTCCTGGGCGTTTGGCGCCCAGACAGCAAAATTTACGCCGTTTCTGCCGTTTCTCTTACAAGGGTGCGCACCCAGCTTTTTATAAATATCGTAGTGCACTCCCTGTCCAAACAAATACTGGTCCAGCTCCGTGATAAATTCATCCTGTTTTTCTTCTGTCTTCTTTGACGAG
>DBFBJF010000303.1:0-2810 GCA_048203265.1 Candidatus Merdiplasma sp. | reverse complement strand
TCCCGCACATTGGACGGGACATGTTTGCCATAGAATCCTTCCATGGCTTTGGTCAGCTCATCTTCAAGCTGCAGATCTTTCTGCTCCATGTAGAGCCGGAGCGCAGTCAGCTTTTCTTCATCAAAAGAAATTGTTACATTGGTTTTCTTCATAGGTTCCTCCTTCACATGGAAAGAGCAGGCCCGGAGTCCTGGCTCCAGTCCTGCTCGTCCTCACTTACATGATTCATTTTTGCCTGCCCCATGGGTGTCTGATGGAACACGGTACTGTCTGTACAGCAGTTCGTCCAGTCGGTCTGTTCCATGCGGCAATTCTGGATCAGTGCGCCGGAAAAGTTGCTGTGTGTAAAGATGGCTCCCCGGAAGGTACAGCCATCGGCCACCATCTTTTTAAAGCATGTTTCCTCAGCAGTGACGCCCTTGAGATCACAGGAGAACAAGGTTGCCTCTGTAAAATCAGAGAAGCACAGCTCCGCCTGCGCCAGATTCGTTTCATACATTCTGGTTCCTGCGAAGATGGCGCTGTTTAAATTCCGATGGCTCAGATTCAGTCCGGACAGATCGTATCCGGAGAAGTCAGCCTGTTCGCCACCCGCATCGTGAAGCCAGAGGACATGTTTGGCGCAAATCACATCGGCATCCTCCTGACTGAGCCGGGGAAGTTCTTTTTCTTCATGGGCATATTCCGGGTTCAGTTTGATGCACAGCTCATCGCCCAGGTCATCCAGATATGCAATCTCCGGGCGATCCTCCAGCATCCCAACGAGAAGCTGGACTTCAACCTTATCCAATGCCAGCTCATCTGTCAGTATCCGGTACATTCCGCTCTGCTGGCAGGTGATGGCTTTCTGTGTGTATTGCTCCGCCATTTCCGCCATCTCCCGATTGAATTTTGCTATCGAAGGGTATTGATCCAGGAGATAAAGCTGGCGAGCCTTGGGAAGAAAAGCATGGTAGCGGGCATGGTCATAGCCTTCTGCGTCAACGAGGATACCATCCTCCTGGTTTTCCCCAAGCACCAACAGGCAGTGCCGGGTTCCGTCCGCATCCTGACGCATGACTCCACGGTATTTGGCAATAAAATCATACTCCGCCAGCGGTGATTGATAGAAGCGGGCAAACTCTCTTTCAGACAGCTCCAACACCTTCTCTACCACACAATGCTGAGAGCGGATTTCTTCATCCTTGCGATGAAAAAATGCATAGAGTTCCATTCCTGTCACCTCCTTTACCGCATAACAAGATCCGATGTCATGCCCTCAGTCTGTTCCTTGGCTGCGTCCGGTTCTGATGGATTCTCTGGTACGCCCGCATTCCCCTGGGGGAGATGGTCATCGTAGATATTACAGCCCAGCAGAGAGAATACACTCCCCATACCGGATGCGCCGCCCTGATTACAGGCCGGACAGTATTCCAGATGATAAGACATTTCGATATGATCCTCTGTCATGATCAGCTCATTGATTTCTTCTTCCTGTTTTAACGCAATCACGATCAACCTTCCGGCATCACTGTCGGCGGAGAGGTCAAGCCCAAACCGATTTTGGATTTCCTCGAAGCCTACTGACCACCTTCCAGTTGTTGTCTGGCTGGTTCCTTCCCGGACGAGGACATCCGCAATCTCTCTGGCCGTGAATTGTTTTTTCTTACTCATGTTGTTCGCTCCATTCCATAAAAATGGGGCGGCCTGTTTTGGCCGCCCGTCCTGTCACATCCGTACTCGAAGCCCCGCAAGCTGATCCGTTTTTACGCCGACCAGATACCAGCGGTCATCCATTTCAATGCGGGTAGGCACCCATCGGCTGCCGATGAGGACATCAAAGCATTCCCCACAGTGCAGGCCGCCATAGTAACGCTCCAGGGAGAAGCGGATATCATATCGTCCGCTTTCCTCATCGTAAATCAGAGTTCCTTGTCGTTTCCGTTCCATAACATCCTCCTATTGTGTTGGTGTTTCTGTATTACTGTTGTCAGTTTCGCCGCCCACCTGCAGGACGCCATAGCCCAGGATTTCATAATAGCCCACGCTGTAGGATCGCTCCCGGCAGGCATCCCCGGAGTTTCCTTCGATGGTGTGGACGGTTCCATTCTCCACGCTGGCTACAATCCCCACATGGTCGGACACGCCATCTTGCCCATTGTCTGCCCAATCAAAGAAGATGATCATGCCGGGGGAAGGTGTTTCTGTTCCCGCCAGCCATTGATTTCTCTGTTGGAACCAATTGACGCCATCCGAGCAGAGGGAGAACTTCGGGCAGATACCACGGTCAATGTAGCCGCACTGATCGGCGCACCAGGAGACGAAACAAGCGCACCATTCCACACGGGATTCGAATCCGTACCAGCTCCAGTAGGGCTGCCCGCCTTCGTTGCCGAGCTGAGACTGGGCCACGGAGACGATCTCCTGATTGACGCCCACGATGAGCTGGGTAAACTCTGCCGCATCGATGTCTGTTCCGAAGGCGGCATTGACAGCGGCGATGAGCTGTTCATCCGTCTGATCCGGCGCGAAACAGCCCACCAGCTTGCTCACGAAATCCGGCTCAAAGGAAAATTCATAGAGGGCAGTCGTATAAAGTACCTGGGCCTCCCGCACCTTCTGCCAGTCATAACCGGCTGCGGTCATGGCATCCTCGATGGCATACATGGTGTCCTCTACACCTTGGAGCTTGGCGAGTTCCTCGGCGGAGAGGTTCTGTTCCACCATCTGTTGAAGCTCTGCGGTATCGAATTCAATGGTACCGTTGAAGATGGAGACGATAGCCACGATGGGCATCACAATGATGATAATGATGCCCAGGACGATCCCGC
>DBFBJF010000302.1:0-2823 GCA_048203265.1 Candidatus Merdiplasma sp. | reverse complement strand
GCTTGGAATTTTGTTTTCCAAGCTGGCGGAGCTGGGGATGATCAATCTGGTGGGGAGCACGGTAGATTTCTCCCTCGGGATAAATATGACAGAGATGGTACGGACCGCGGAAGTTTTTGGCGTCATTTTCCTCCTGATCCTGGTCAATACCCTGCGCCAGATTCAGTTTTCCAAGCCCATTGAGCTGCTTCACGGACAGAGCGTGGGAGAAAAGCCGCCCAAGGCGAACTGGGTGCTGGCTGCGGCCGGGGTGTTGCTGCTGGCAGTGGCCTACTATATTGCGGTGACCATCGATGATCCGGTGGCTACCCTGGTGATGTTCTTTTTGGCAGTTCTGTTGGTGATCCTGGGAACCTACCTGCTGTTTATCGCCGGGTCAGTGGCTCTCTGCCGTATTTTGCAGAAGAATAAAAAGTACTATTATAAAACCAATCATTTTATCTCTGTCTCCTCCATGACCTACCGGATGAAGAGGAACGGAGCGGGGCTGGCATCCATCTGTATTCTCTGCACCATGGTGCTGGTGATGGTCTCCGCCACCACCTGTCTTTACATCGGAAGCGAGGATACTTTAAGAAGACGTTATCCCAGAAACATTGTGGTGAGCGCGGAAGTAAATAATCTGGATATGCTGGAATCAGAGAGGGTAAATCAGGTATTGGAGCTGGCAGACCAGACGGTCATGGGCAACGGACAGACCATGGAGAATGTTCTGGATTACCGGATCGCGAAATTCGGCGCTTTTTTGAGCGGGAATCAGTTCCTGGCCAATACGGAGGAGAACACTTCCCCCATCCAGTTGGGAACCGTTCCGGAATCCTACTGGGAGGTGCGGGTGGTTTCCCTGGAGGACTACAACCGGATGATGGGACAGCAGGAGACGCTGGAGGACGATGAGGTGCTGATTTTTGCCGCAAAGAACTCATATGATGAGGACACCGTGCAGGTGCAGGGCACCCAGACCATGCGGGTGAAAAAGGTGGTGGATGAGTTTACCCGTGAAGGAGATGAAGTGGCAGCCATCTACCCCACCATCTATCTGTTTGTGCCGGATTTCCAAAGCTTTGTCACTGCGCTGACGGCAGAGGCGTCCAGCCTGCAGGAGAATACCTCAACAGAGGACAGCTGGGAGATTCAGCTCGGATGGAATTACGGATTTGACCTGGAATGCGATGATGATATTCAGGTAGCTATCTATAATCAGTTAAATGAGGCGCTGCAGTCCGTCCGCAGCGAGGCGGAGAATGACTATTTTGACGTGAGCTGTGCCAGCGTGGCCTATAACCGGGCGGACTTCTACGGATTATTCGGCGGACTGTTCTTCCTTGGCATTGTTTTGGGTATCGTCTTCCTGTTTGCCATGGTGCTGATTATCTATTACAAACAGATTTCCGAGGGATTTGAGGATCAGTCCAGATTTGAGATTATGCAGAAGGTGGGAATGACGGACCGGGAGATCCGAAAGAGCATTAACTCCCAGATCCTGACGGTGTTTTTCGTGCCCCTGCTGCTGGCCGGCGTTCATCTGATTTTCTCCTTCCCCATGGTGTCAAAACTGCTGACGCTGTTTGCCATGACAAATTACAGGCTGATGATCCTGGTGACGCTGGGATGCTTCCTGATCTTCGCAGTATTTTATGTGGCGGTGTACCGGATGACATCGGGAGCATATTATACGATTGTAAGAGGAGCAAGGAGGAGCCGATAGAGCGTGGAGAGGATGAAGATCAGTATCCGGGAAAGAGGCCGGAGCGTGCGCCAGAGGAGGCGCAGACCCGAAAAGAGAAGGGAAGACTGGACGGAGACGTCCACGGACGGAGCCGTTCCTGCAAAGAAAAATGGGAGGAGAAAGGACTGCGGGAGAGCAGCCGGCATCCTCCTTCGCAGGATCACCGGAAAGCTGGCCTGCTTTCTGGGAGTGGGGGTGATCGGCGTGCTGGCCGTCCCTGTGGGAGCTTTAATCCTGCTGATCTCCGGCATCTGGGCGCTGACCAGCCGGGCGGCGTCCTGGGGGAGCCGGGAGGAACCGCAATGAATAGGGCTGATTATTTTGGGGAGTAATGGTAGTGAGAACATATGCCTGTACGCTTAGCGAGGTCTTTTCAAGCTTAGTGACCATGGTGTGATAAAGGTATCATAAAGAGAGAAATCATAATACACAGGAGGATAGACCATGTGCGGGAGATATTATGTGGACCAGGACCTGCCCCGGGAGGTGGCTGCCTGCTTTGGAGATTTGACGGAAGAATTTTCAAAGAGAGAACCAGGGAAATCATGGATCGTGACAGGAAAAACAGATATTCATCCGGCAGACATCGCCTTTGTGCTCCGGGAGGGTAAAGGGCGGCTGGCGGCACAGCCTATGCAGTGGGGCTTCCCGGGATATGAAAACGGCAGGCTGCTGATCAACGCCCGGGCTGAGACTGTCCTGGAGAAGCGCACCTTTCGGGAGGATATGCTGCACCGGCGCTGTGTCATTCCCGCCAGAGGATTTTACGAGTGGGACAAAGACCGGGAGGCGGTCACATTTTTCGGAGGCATCCTGTTTCTGGCAGGATGCTATCACCGTTTCGGGGAGAGGGATCAGTTCGTGATTCTCACCACCCGGGCCAATGAGTCGGTGGCACCGGTCCATGAGCGGATGCCGCTGATTTTGGAGAAGGAGGAGGTGAAGCCGTGGCTGCTAAGAGATGAGCGTGTGGAAGAACTTCTTCACAAGAAGCCAAGAGATCTGGAGCGCAGCGGAAGGTACGTGCAGATGGGGTTGTTTGATTAGCTATCAAACATAATTATAAGAAAATATAGTTGAAATGTGAAAAATAT
>DBFBJF010000301.1:0-2952 GCA_048203265.1 Candidatus Merdiplasma sp. | reverse complement strand
CCTGTCTCCCTACCAGAACAGTTTCTCCGCCCTGCGGATGGAAACTACAAACCAAATCATGATGGCAAAAAACAGGACAAAAAATCCTATATACAGATAAGAACTTACCGGGCCCACATAATCCTGGTAAAGGCCAATGCCGCCGCTGATCACCGCGGAGAGGCCCAGCGCCAGTACCTTCGGGCCGATAAATTTGCGGTACCCTTCAAAGTCCCTGCATTTCTTCGGGTTGACCTTCTGGGAAATCAAAACTCCCGACTTGATCTCATTTTTCGCCATCAAAAGATAATAGGCATATAAAATGTACAAGCCGCATCCCAGTACAATAATATCCATTAATCCATAAAAAGTGTTCGTATCCATTTACGTTCCTCCTTCGCCAATCCGCTCTCTATTTTCCGGCCTTCAGGATTCGTCTCACCGCGTCTTCCATCTCATCCGTATCCACCACTGTGTCATGAAGCACGGGGGCGCTGCGGATCTCCTCGATGGCCCTCGGCACCTTCGTCCCGGAAAGACTGCTCAGCCGATCCACAAGTTCGAAATCTGAGCAGTCCGGGTGAGCCGGATCGATGGCGTCCATCACGCTCCGTGTGAACTTGTAGGGGCTGGCTGTGGAAGCAATCACCGTCTTTCTCGCATCGCCGGTTTCCTGGCGGTATTTGCGATAAACTCTGGATGCCACTGCCGTATGGGTATCCAGCACATATCCGGTTTTCTCATACACCAGGGAAATTTCCTCCGCTGCCTCCCGCTCCGTGGCATAATTTCCATAGAAATCCCCCAGCTGTTCCCGCATTTCGGGCGTAATCTCATATCGCCCGCCGGACGCCAGCTGCGCCATCAAGTCCGCGTTTTTCTCAGCATCCCGGCCTGCGATCTGATAAATCAGCCGCTCCAGATTGCTGGAAATCAAAATATCCATGGAGGGCGAAGTGGTCAGCACAAACTTCCGGTTTTTATCATACATACCGGTCCAGAAAAAATCCACCAGAACCTTATTATCATTGGAAGCGCAGATCAGCTTTCCGATGGGAAGGCCCATCTGCTTTGCGTAGTACGCAGCCAAAATATTGCCGAAATTTCCGGTGGGAACCGTCACATTGATCTCTTCTCCCGCCTTAATCTGATTCTCCTTCATCAGTCTCCCATAGGCATAGACATAGTAGACAATCTGCGGAACCAGGCGGCCGATATTGATGGAATTTGCGGAAGAAAACTGATATCCCTGCCCGTCCAATTCCAAGCGCAGCTTTTCATCGCCGAAAATCTTCTTCACCCCGCTCTGGGCATCGTCGAAGTTTCCTCTGATTCCCACCACATAGGTATTGCCGCCCTTCTGAGTTACCATCTGTTTTTCCTGAATGGGGCTAACGCCATTCTTCGGGTAGAACACAATAATCTTAGTTCCCGGCACATCGGCAAATCCCGCCAGCGCAGCTTTCCCGGTATCTCCGGAGGTGGCTGTGAGAATCACGATCTCGTTTTTCACCCGGTTCTTTTTCGCCGAGGTGGTGAGCAGATGAGGCAGTATGGAAAGAGCCATATCCTTAAACGCAATGGTGGCGCCGTGAAACAGCTCCAGATACCAGGCTTCATCCGCCCTGTGCAGAACTGTGATCTCCGGCGTATCAAACTTCTCATCATAGGCACTGGCAATACAGTGCTTCAGCTCTTCCTCTGTAAAATCTGTCAGAAACAGCTTCATCACCTCATAGGCCGTCTCCTGATAAGTCATGCCTGCCAGCTCCTCAAGGCTTATTCCAAGTTTCGGAATCACATCCGGCACAAACAGACCTCCATCCTCCGCCAGTCCCTGAAGGATCGCCTGGGAGGCCGTCACCGCTGTTTCATGATTTCTCGTACTTCTATATAACAGTTCCATCCTTTGACCTCATTCTCCTCATTTTTCTATTCTAAGTAAGCGCCGGGCCATCTGCCCGCACTGTCTTGGACATTATAACATAGAAACAGGAGTTTGCCAAGGTAAAGTCCCGCGGCAAACTCCTGTCACTTTCTCTTACTATTCTATTTTTTATTCGCAATATTCCCGGAACGTATAGTACTCATGACCGCCGTATTCGAACAGCCATACCAGGGAACTGTCAAACCACTGTACGTTTCTCGGAGAAGCGGAATCTCTGGCCACAAAAAAGAGGGCCCCCTGGGAATTATCTTCCCCCTGCAGTGCGCGGTCCACCGCCTCCACTGTGGATTCTGTGATGGTGCAGCTGTAAATTCTTCCATCTTCCGTAGGGGAAAACTGGGCGGATCCGTCAACAGTCTGCCACACCACATCATAAATCGTATCAGGGAAATGGGAATCTTTTACCCGGTTCAGTACCACATTGGCCACCAGAAGTTTGCTCAAAACATCACCGCCTGTGGCTTCTGCCTCCACAATCTGAAGCAGCGTATAGTACTCATCGTAGGGCAGCTGATGCTCCGCCACTGTCTGAAGGGCGCTGTATCCCACCTCTCCCGCTTTCTGTATTCCTTCCGCAAATGCGTTGCGATTCATCACATTCCGTTTTACCGTCTTTGTACCTACCAGTATTTCCTCATTCGCATTGGACACATCCTTTGTCTGTCCCGCTTTGTAATACTCCTCCATACTGGCCACACCGCTCATAACCCCCATCAGTCCGGCCTGAAGATGCTTCTCTTCCAAAGCAGAGACATCACTCACAGCATACACTACTCCTTGTCCACCGGAAAAGAAATCCGAAATCATCAAGGAGATCGCACCTGTCAGGACAACGCCCGCCAAAACCAACGCCAAATCTCTGCCGAACCTGACGACTCTTTGTCTCAGGAAGCACAGACCTCTGGCAAATACGCTTACTAATAGATCCAGACATACTCCTAACGTTTCGTCTAATAGTATCTCCCCGTACTATCGTAGATTTTCGCGTCCCCTTTTTTTTATACTGCCTCCGCAACGTACCTGCA
>DBFBJF010000300.1:0-14561 GCA_048203265.1 Candidatus Merdiplasma sp. | reverse complement strand
TTTTCACTGTTTTTCCGTCATATTCTCTTCAATTCAGTTTCTACATTCTACCATATCAGTCCAGATCTTACCAGATAAGAAAGTAGCATATTTTTGCACTTATGTTGACACTTTTGCTTGCGCAAAAAATTACGGCGTGATAGACTGAACTCATCACAAAAAACGTATTTCAGGAGGTATTTTCATGTCATCTGTGTTTCGAAACCGGGTAAGTGTTTCCTTTTATGAGACCCATTTTGGCGCGGATCTGAATATCTGCGAAGCCGGTTATGAGGAATGCCGCCCGCAAAAACCCTGCGAGTTCATTCCCATTGACTACTATGTGATTCACTACTGCATTCAGGGAGAAGGGATCTTTCAAATCCGGGATCACGCGGAACACATTTATCCCGGTGATCTCTTTCTGATACCCGCCCACACCTCAAACAAATATTTTCCGGTTCCGGAAAATCCCTGGTGCTACCGCTGGGTGGGAATCCACGGCGAGGCGGCAGAAAAAATACTGGCCGACTGCGGCCTGACACGGGAGGAGTTCTTCGTCCGCTACCGCGTTGACGAGGAACTGGAAAATTATTTTGAAAGAATCTACACTGCCTGCAAACTCAAACGGGATTACAGTGCCATGGGCAATCTGTACGGTCTTCTGGACTACCTGAAAAACAGTGTCCAGAGAGCCGATGCCCCCGCACTGTCTCAAAGTGAGCTCCACTTTCAGGAACTGCTTCACTATGTTCACCGTCATTACTACCAAAATATCTCTGTCGCCTCCATGGCATTGGAGACCAGCATTGACCGGACTTACATTTTCAAACTGTTCAAAAAATTTAAGCACACAAGCCCCAGCCAATATCTTCTGGAATACCGGCTGAAAAAAGCCTGTATGCTGCTTATGAAGTCTTCGCTGAGTATTTCTGACATCGGTCTTGCCGTGGGTTTTCAGAATGCCGCCTATTTTTCCCGGCAGTTTGCCCGGCAGAATGGCATGTCCCCCTCCTCCTACCGCAAACAGTTTATGAAGATGGGGACTTAAAAAGAGCGCTGCCACCGGAATTTTCTCCGGAAGCAGCGCTCTTTGCCCGCTCTATTTATCTCTCCAAATAATGCGTCCTTTGGACAAATCATAGGGGGATAACTCGATTGTCACCTTGTCACCCGGCAGAATGCGGATGAAATTCATGCGGAGTTTTCCGCTGATGTGAGCCAGAACCACATGCTTGTTTTCCAGCTCCACCTTAAACATGGCGTTGGGGAGTTTTTCCAGTACAGTACCCTCTACTTCAATGACGTCTGCTTTTGACATGCATGAACCTCCTTAAATTGTAACCCTTTTACTGATTGGTTACTATTCATAGTAACTACCTATTCGCTGCCTTCACGATTTTCCGGGGCGGCGCCTCGCTGGGAATACAGCTTCAGCACCCCTCGCACATCCGCATCCTGACTGATCCGGTTCATTTTTTCGGCAATCTCATGGGGCAGATGCCGAATCAGCTGCACATGCTTTTGATTTTTCTTTTTCGGCCGCTCCAGCGGCTTACTCTTTCCATCTGACAGAAGGAAAAACCCGTCCTCCCATCCCAGCACTACATAACATGTTCCCTTGTCATGTCCTGCCAGAGAAACCGCCAGCATTTCGGCATGATATTGTTCCATAGTGCCCTCCATCGCAATTCGAAATACCACCTGCGCATCCGGCCGCGGTATTTGCCGCCTGCTGATCTCATTCTCACTTTGCTCAATGACTCAGAGTTAATATCTCCGGCTCACCGTCGGTAATCAACACCGTATTTTCATAGTGGGCAGACAGAGATCCATCCGCCGTCACCACGGTCCAGTCATCGTCCAGCCACTCTACCTCCCAGGTGCCGGCATCAATCATGGGCTCAATAGCCAGGGTCATGCCAGGCACCAGGCGGATTCCTCTTTTCTTTTGGGCGAAATTGGGAATCTGGGGATCCTCATGAAGCGCTTTTCCGATCCCGTGTCCCACCAGGTCTCTGACCACCCCATATCCGAAGGACTCCGCATAACTCCCGATGGCAGCGGATATTTCGTGGAGATGGCATCCCGCTTTCGCGAACTCAATTCCCTTGAAAAAGCACTCCCTGGTCACTTTGATCAGCTGCTCCGCTTCCGGGGAAATCTTTCCCACGCCATAGGTACGAGCTGCATCTGAGTGAAATCCTTTGTAAATCAGGCCGGCATCCAGGCTGACAATGTCGCCTTCCTTCAAAATCCGGCTCTTCTTCGGTATTCCATGAACTACCTCATCGTTCACTGACACACAGATGGAGGCAGGATAGCCATTGTAATTAAGAAAGTTTGGCACACAGCCAAAGCTGCGGATGATCCGTTCACCCTCATGGTCAATCTCCCAAGTGGAAATTCCCGGGCGAATGATCTTCGCCAGTTCATCATGTACAATTTCCAGAAGCCTTCCGGCTTCCCTCATCAGTTCAATTTCTGACGCAGACTTTACTGTTACTGACATAAGCTTACTCTCCTAAAATAGCCACAATTGCATCAAACACCTGATCCATCTCCATCGTGCCGTCCACTGTTTTCAGAATTCCGGCCTTCTCATAGTAATCAATCAGGGGCTGAGTCTGTTCATGATATACAGAAAGACGCTTCTGCACCGTTTCCGGCTTGTCGTCGTCCCTCAAAATCAGCTTCTCACCGCAAACATCGCAGATTCCCTCTGCCTTGGGCGCGTTGTACACCACATGGTAGGTGGCTCCGCAGCCCGTGCAGGCTCTTCTACCGCTCATACGGCTGACAATGTTCTCATCCGGCACATCTACGTTAATCGCATAATCCATCTTCTCATTCATCGCGGAGAGAGCGCCGTCCAGCGCCTCCGCCTGGGGAATCGTTCTGGGGAAACCATCCAGAATATAACCGTTTTTGCAGTCATCCTGCTTGATGCGGTCCACCACCAGATCGCAGGTCAGCTCATCAGGAACCAAAAGGCCCTGATCCATATAGGATTTTGCCTTTCTTCCAAGCTCGGTATCGTTTTTAATGTTTGCTCTGAAAATATCGCCAGTGGAAATATGGGGAATGGAATACTTTTCCGCAATTCTCTTTGCCTGTGTTCCCTTTCCCGCTCCAGGCGCGCCAAGCATAATAATCTTCATTTAAAATACGCCTCTTTCTAATAAACCCCACCTGCGCTGCGCAGGTGAGGCATACTCTGTCTTATTCGCTGAGAAATCCTTTGTAATTGCGAACCACCATCTGAGATTCAATCTGCTTTAATGTCTCCAGAATAACACCCACGATAATGATGATGGATGTTCCACCGAAGGAAACGGAAGCTCCGAATACACCGTTAAAGAAAATCGGGATCAGCACAACAATGGTAAGACCAACCGCGCCGATAAACACAATATAACCAAGGATTTTATTCAGATAATCTGTGGTCGGCTTGCCCGGACGAATACCGGGGATAAAGCCTCCCTGCTTCTTCATATTGTCCGCCACCTCAATGGGGTTAAAGGTGATGGAGGTATAGAAATAAGCAAAGAAAATAATCAATACAATGTAGAGGATCAAACCTACCGAATAAATCGGGCTGCTGAAATTAAACCAGTTGTTCTGATTGAGCATACCCAAGATTGTGGCAGCAACCCCTGTGGAACCCACACCGGCAAAAGCTGCGATCATCTGAGGAATGGACATCAGCGAGGACGCGAAGATAACCGGAATCACGCCTGCTGTGTTTACTTTCAGCGGAATATTGGAGGCCTGACCGCCCACCAGACGGCGTCCCTGCATCTTTTTCGCGTACTGCACCGGGATCTTTCTGGTGGCATCGTTGAGCAGGATAACCAGCACAATCGTCACCACGATCACGGCAATGATAATCACCGCTGCAAGAATGCCTTTGGCGATGGTCTGTCCCTGTACGAAGGTCTCAAACAGAGTTGAGAGATCAGAAGGAACACGGGAAAGGATGTTGATCATCAGGACGATAGAAATACCGTTTCCAACACCATTCTCCGTAATGCGCTCACCAACCCACATCAGGAATGCGGAGCCGGCTGTCAGCGCCACTACCACCGTAATCACATTCAGCACATTCATCTCCTCGATGAGACCGGAATTGCCAAAACCAATGGCCATGGCAAGGCTCTCGAAAAGTGCCAGACCCACAGTCAGGTAACGGGTAATACTCTGGATCTTCTTTCTTCCGTCCTCTCCGTCACGATGCATCTCCTCCAGCTTCGGAATAGCAATGGTGAGAAGCTGCATGATAATGGACGAAGTAATGTAGGGCGTAATATTCAGCGCAAAAATGGAGAAGTTCTCAAAAGAACCGCCGGTGAAGGCTGAAAAGAAGTTCAGTGCTCCGTTGGCCTGCTGACTGGCAAACCAGTTGCTGAAATAATCTCTGTTTACACCGGGTACCGGCAGCTGTGATCCAAGTCTCACAACTACCAGCATCAAAAAGGTGAAAAATAACTTTTTTCTGATATCTTTGATTTTAAAAGCATTGCGCAGTGTCTCTAACATTAGATCACCTCTGCTTTTCCACCAAGTTCTTCAATCTTAGCCTTTGCGCTCTCGCTGTACGCATTTACTTTTACGTTCAGCTTCTTGGTCAGGGTTCCGTTTCCAAGGATCTTTACGCCATCCTTGGCATCCTTAATCACGCCCTTCTCAAGCAGAGCCTCAACGGTAACCTCTGCGTCATTATCAAATACCTCCAGAGCTCCCAGATTGATCGCCTCAATCTCCAGACGGTTTCTGTTCTTGAAGCCTCTCTTGGGGATTCTTCTGTACAGGGGCATCTGGCCGCCTTCAAAGCCAATTCTCGGTGCTCCGGAACGGGCTTTCTGACCCTTATGTCCTTTACCGGCTGTCTTGCCGTTTCCAGAAGCGTGACCGCGTCCTCTTCTGAAGTTATTGCTCTGCACAGAACCTGCAGCCGGGCTCAAATTTGATAAATCCATCATGACACCTCCTTTATCTGTATAAATCCTTAGATCTCTTCCACTTTTACCAGATGCTTCACATGGTCAATCATGCCTCTCACGGCAGGATTGTCCGGCATCTCAACGGTTTTGTTCAGCTTGCGAAGTCCCAGAGCTTCCACGGTTGCGCGATGCTTCGGGATCGCACCGATGGGTGATTTTACCAGGGTAATTTTCAACTTATCTGCCATTTCCAATTCCTCCTTATCCAAGAATCTCTTCAACAGATTTGCCGCGCAGTCTTGCAACCTCCTCGGGGCTCTTGAGCTGTTTCAGAGCGGACATTGTAGCCAGTACCACATTCTGCTTATTGTTGGAACCCAGGGACTTGGTACGGATATTCTTAATTCCGGCAAGCTCCAGCACAGTACGGGCAGGACCTCCAGCAATGATACCGGTACCTTCCGGAGCTCTCTTCAGGAGCACGGAAGCGCCGCCGAACTTTCCGATGAAGTCATGGGGAACGCTGGCAGACTCATCCATCACCACGTTGATCAATTTCTTCATGGCGTCCTCTTTACCCTTACGAATAGCCTCCGGAATTTCAACGGCTTTTCCCAGGCCGACGCCCACATGTCCGTTTCCGTCGCCTACCACAACCAGGGCAGTGAAGCGCATGTTCCGTCCACCTTTTACAGTTTTGGATACACGCTTGATGGACACTACTTTATCATTCAGTTCAAACTGACTCGGATCAATGATCTCATGTCTCAGGTGTCTTATCCTTCCTTTCCTAGAATTCCAGACCAGCTTCTCTGGCTGCATCTGCTAACGCCTTCACTTTACCCTGATAGATAAAGCCTCCGCGGTCAAAGACAACCGTCTTGATGCCTTTTTCCAGCGCTCTCTTGGCAATCACAGTTCCCAGGTAAGCCGCTGCATCTACGTTGTTGGTCTTTTCCAGTTCAGCCTTCACATCCTTCTGCAGAGTGCTGGCGGATACCAGAGTATGGCCGACGGTGTCGTCAATTACCTGAGCATACATATGATTATTGCTTCTAAACACAGCCAAACGCGGTCTTTCAGCAGTGCCGCTGAAACGGTTACGGATTTTTCTATGTTTATTTACGCGAACCTTGCTTCTTGATTCTTTACTAACCATCTTCACACTCTCCTTACTTATTTCTTACCGGTCTTACCAACCTTACGTCTGATTACCTCATCATCGTACTTGATACCTTTGCCCTTATAGGGTTCCGGTTTTCTCTTTTCTCTGATTTCGGCTGCGTACTGGCCAACCTTCTCTTTACTGATTCCGGAAACAATGATCTTATTTCCATCTACCTTAGTTTCAATGCCTTCCGGATCTTCCATCTCAACCGGATGAGAGTAGCCCAGGGTCAGGGTCAGCTTCTTGCCGGCCTTTGCGGCACGGTAACCAACACCGTTTACCTCCAGGGTCTTGGTATAACCTTCGCTCACACCGATCACCATGTTGTGGATCAGAGTTCTGGTTAAACCGTGAAGAGATTTCATTTTCTTTAAGTCGTTGGGTCTTGTTACAACCACATGACCATCTTCCACCTTAATTTCCATTTCTACAGGGAGGGTTCTCACCAGAGTACCCTTCGGCCCTTTTACGGTAACTTCGTTACCCTCAGCGACCGCGACAGTTACACCTGCCGGGATCACAACCGGCATTCTTCCGATACGTGACATGCCTTTTGTCCTCCTTACTTAGATTTTCGGAAAGGCTTGCGCCTCTCTGTTTTCAGTAACTATGTGTAAACGGGTATTCCCCGCAAAACTATCCTTGATTACCAAACGAATGCCAGCACTTCGCCGCCCACATGGAGCTTTCTGGCCTGCTTATCTGTGATCACGCCCTGGTTTGTGGAGATGATCGCCACACCCAGTCCGCCCAGAACCTTGGGCATATTCTCGGTATTTGCGTAAACACGCAGACCGGGTTTGGAAATTCTCTTCAGGCCGGTGATAATCTTTTCATTCTTGTCTTTCCCATATTTCAGGGTGATGTGAATGGTCTTAAACGCGCCATCATCGATCAAATCGTACTTTGCGATATATCCCTCATCCAGCAGGATGTTGGCAATCGCAATCTTCATCTTAGATGCGGGAACATCTACAGTATCATGTTTTGCAGTATTTGCGTTACGAATTCTTGTGAGCATATCCGCAATGGGATCATTCATTGCCATGTTAGTTTCCTCCTTTAAAGACTTGACATGTTCTCAAATAAATATATGAAATCTGTTTTGTGTAAAAATGTGGAGTGTAATTAAGGATGTTCGCTCAATAAGGTTCGCGAACGACCTCGCACTAGGCTCACGCTTCGCCTGCGGCTCGCGTTCACCAAGTTGCTTTCGGCCTACCAGCTGGCCTTTTTCACTCCGGGGATCTGACCCTTGTATGCTAACTCACGGAAGCAGATACGGCAGATACCATATTTTCTCAATACAGAATGCGGACGTCCGCAGATACGGCAGCGGGTGTAGGCTCTGGTTGAGAACTTCGGTGTGCGCTGCTGCTTGATTTTCATTGACGTTTTAGCCATGAAATTTCCCTCCTACTTATTTATGAAACGGCATATTAAACAATGTCAGCAATTCACGGGCTTCTTCATCGGTCTTGGCGGTGGTAACGAAGATTACATCCATACCTCTCACCTTGTCAACCTTATCGTACTCGATCTCCGGGAAGATGAGCTGCTCTTTGATACCCAGAGCGTAGTTTCCTCTTCCGTCGAACGCGTTGGGGTTCACACCTCTGAAGTCACGCACACGGGGCAGAGCCAGGTTGATCAGACGGTCAACGAACTCATACATTTTCTCGCCGCGCAGTGTGGTCTTGCATCCGATGGCCATACCCTCACGTATCTTGAAGTTAGCCACAGAATTCTTTGCCTTGGTCAGCACTGCCTTCTGGCCGGTAATGGTCTCCATATCCTTCACTGCGGACTCTAGAACCTTGGCATTTTCCTTTGCCTCGCCAACGCCCATGTTTACCACAACTTTATCCAGCTTCGGCACTTCCATGATGTTCTTGTAGCCGAACTTCTTCATCATGGCGTCCACAATCTCATTCTGATATTTCTCTTTTAATCTACTCAACTTGTGCAGCCTCCTCTCTCACTTATCCGATGACTTCGCCGGTAGCTTTTGCCACACGGACCTTCTTGTCGCCATCGATCTTGAAGCCAACTCTGGTAGGTTTGCCGTTGTGAAGATACATTACATTGGAGATGTCAATGTAAGACTCTTTGTTCACAATACCGCCCTGCTGATTTCCGGCTGAGGGCTTTGTGTGCTTGGTTACCATACCAACGCCTTCCACCAGGACTTTGCCGTCCTTCACGGCCAGAACCTTGCCTTCTTTATCTTTATCTTTACCAGCGATCACGCGAACCGTATCGCCTCTCTTGATCTTCATCATGATTTCGGCCCTCCTATAATACTTCCGGAGCTAAGGAAACGATCTTCATGAACTTCTTGTCACGAAGCTCTCTTGCCACCGGTCCAAAAATACGGGTTCCTCTGGGATTCAAATCTTCCTTGATGATGACAGCGGCATTCTCATCAAAACGGATGTAGGAGCCATCTTTGCGGCGAACGCCCTTTACGGTACGCACAACCACAGCCTTTACCACATCACCCTTCTTTACAACACCGCCTGGCGTTGCATCTTTAACCGAAGCAACGATAATATCACCAATACCTGCATATCTTCTCGTAGAACCGCCCATAACCCTGATGCAAAGCAGTTCCTTTGCTCCGGTGTTATCAGCGACTTTCAGTCTGGTTTCCTGCTGTACCATGCCGATATACCTCCTCTATACTATTTCACTTTCTCAACGACTTCCACAAGTCTCCATCTCTTATCCTTAGACAGAGGTCTTGTCTCCATAACCCTTACGGTATCACCGATATTGCACTCGTTGTTCTCGTCATGAGCCTTCAGCTTGTAGGTTCTCTTCACGATCTTCTTGTAAAGCGGATGTCTAACATGGTCTTCCACTGCAACAACGATGGTTTTATCCATTTTATTACTTACAACCTTGCCTGTACGGGTCTTTCTAAGATTTCTTTCCACGGAAATGTCTCCTTTCTTCAATTTGAGCACGGGTCAGGGCAGATTACTCGGCCGCATTTGCCTTCTCAGTGATCACGGTCTGGATCCTGGCGATGTTTCTGCGAACCTCTTTGATTCTGCTGGTGTTGTCCAGCTGGTTGGTCGCATTCTGAAATCTCAAATTGAAAAGTTCCTTTTTAGCAGCTACTAATTCTTCGTTTAATTCTGCAGCTGATTTTGCCTTTAAACCTTCTACATACTTATTAATTTTCACTGTTATCACCGCCTTCTAAGTCTGCGCGAGAAACGATCTTGCATTTACAGGGTAACTTGTGCATGGCAAGACGCAATGCTTCGCGGGCTACATCTTCGGGAACACCTGCCAGTTCGAACATTACACGGCCGGGTTTCACAACAGCTACCCAGTACTCCAGAGTACCTTTACCGGAACCCATACGTGTTTCAGCAGGCTTTGCAGTTACCGGCTTATCCGGGAAAATCTTAATCCATACTTTACCGCCACGCTTAATGTAACGGGTCATAGCAATACGGGCTGCCTCGATCTGATTGGATTTGATCCAGCAGGGCTCAGTCGCCACAAGGCCAAACTCACCGTAGCTGATGGTATTTCCTCTCATGGCTTTTCCCGCCATGGTTCCACGAAACTGTTTACGACGTTTCACTCTCTTGGGCATTAACATTATTTATCGCTCCCTTCTTTTTTAGATGGAAGGACTTCGCCATTGTAGATCCATACCTTTACGCCTAACTTGCCGTAGGTGGTATCTGCCTCTGCAAAGCCATAGTCAATATCTGCTCTTAATGTCTGAAGCGGAATCGTACCCTCGCTGTAGAACTCAGAACGGGCAATATCAGCGCCGCCAAGACGTCCGGACACACAGGTCTTAATTCCCTTCGCGCCAGTCTTCATGGTTCTTCCCATGGTGGACTTCATAGCACGACGGAAAGATACACGGTTCTCCAGCTGCTGAGCGATGTTCTCGGCTACCAGCTGTGCGTCTCTGTCCGGTCTCTTCACTTCCTTGATGTCCACGATTACTTTCTTATCTGTGAACTTCTGAAGCTCTGCCTTTACCTTCTCAATCTCTGCTCCGCCCTTACCGATTACCACGCCGGGTTTTGCAGTGTAAATAATAATCTTCACGCGGTCAGATGCTCTCTCGATCTCGATTCTGGAAACACCTGCGCTGTACAGTTTCTTTTTCAGAAATGTTCTGATCTTGTGATCTTCTACCAGATAATCAGCAAAATCAGCTTCTGCATACCATTTTGAGTCCCAGTCTTTGATAACGCCGACTCTTAAGCCATGCGGATTTACTTTCTGTCCCATGATTGCCCTCCTTATTTCTCATTCAGCACGATAGTGATATGACTCATTCTCTTCTCGATCCGGTAAGCTCTGCCCTGGGCTCTCGGTCTGATTCTCTTCATCGTCGGTCCCTTGTTGGCATAGCACTCTTCTACATACAGGTTATCCGGGTTCATACCATTATTGTTTTCAGCGTTAGCAATGGCTGATTTCAACAGTTTAGCAATCAGTTCAGATGCATATCTGGGATTGTAGGTTACAATACCAAGCGCAGTCTTAACGTCCTTTCCTCTGATTGCATCCAGCACAAAGCAGGCTTTCTGAACAGACACTCTTGCGTAAGACAGCTTTGCTGAAGGTCTGGTGTCTTTCTGTGCGTTTCTCTCTCTCTTAATCTGCGATCTATGTCCTTTCGCCATAGATGGTCCTCCTTTCATTCTCGAAACCTGACGGTTTCGCAGCGCCCTCCCCGGGCGAACTATCATTTAAAAGGGTATCACCGGGCAAAACTGCCCGGCTTCAACCGGCGTCCTTAACGAACGCCGGATTTTTTCTCGTCTTTGCCGTGGCCTCTGTAGGTTCTGGTGGCAACAAACTCACCCAGTTTGTGACCTACCATATCCTCAGTGATATATACCGGCACATGTCTTCTTCCGTCATGAACCGCAATCGTATGACCTACCATCTGGGGGAAGATGGTGGAACGACGGGACCAGGTCTTGATAACCTGCTTGTCGCCGGAAGCGTTCATGGCATCAACTTTCTTCAATAAGCTTTCATCCGCGAACGGGCCTTTTTTCAGTGAACGAGCCATTGGTTTACCTCCTTATATTCTCAATCTATTAACCGTTGATAGCCTTACCGTCTCTTCTTCTTACAATCAGCTTGTTGGACGCCTTATTTTTCTTTCTGGTCTTCAGGCCGAGTGCAGGTTTACCCCAAGGTGTGCAGGGGCCGGGACGACCGATACCGGTCTTACCCTCACCACCGCCGTGGGGATGGTCGTTGGGGTTCATAACAGAACCGCGAACGGTAGGTCTGATACCCATATGACGGGTTCTTCCTGCCTTACCAACGTTAATCAGATTGTGCTCCGCGTTGCCGACAATACCGATGGTGGCACGGCATACCAGGGGAACCATTCTCATCTCGCCGGAGGGAAGACGCAGGGTTGCGTATTTGCCCTCTTTCGCCATCAGCTGCGCGCCGTTTCCGGCAGAGCGAACCAGCTGGCCGCCGTGTCTGGGATACAGCTCGATGTTGTGGACCATGGTACCTACCGGGATCTCGGACAGAGGCAGGCAGTTTCCGATACGAACCTCAGCTTCCGGTCCGTTCATCACCTTCATGCCGTCCTTCAGTCCCTGGGGAGCCAGGATGTAAGCCTTCTCGCCGTCTGCGTAGCAGATCAGAGCGATGTTGGCGCTTCTGTTGGGATCATACTCGATACCCACCACAGTTGCGGGGATACCGTCTTTGTATCTCTTGAAATCAACAATTCTGTATTTTCTTCTGGAGCCGCCTCCACGGTGTCTCACAGTGATCTTACCCTGATTGTTACGTCCAGAATTCTTCTGCAGGGAAACCAGAAGTGACTTTTCCGGTGTGGTCTTGGTGATCTCAGAGAAATCAGAACCGGTCATATGTCTTCTGGAAGGGGTATACGGTTTATATGTCTTAATTCCCATGACATGTTTCTCCTTTCACTTTCGCGCCTGGCTGTGCTTTACACACTGCCGGGCGTTCAACTATTTATTATCACGCTTAGCTGCGTATATTTGGAATGGCGAAGGGTTTGTTTTCGCCGAGTCTGAAGGGGTATGTTTCCTTAAAGGAAACACCATGGTCACTAGTCTCGCCGCTTCACTTTGCTCAGCGCTCGTCAAGTGTCCAGGTGGGCTTTCACACTAAACTCAGCTTCGCTTCGTTAAGTGTTCAATGCCAGTCTTATAACCCCTCGAAGATTTCGATATCCTTGCTGTCCTCGGTCAGAGTCACGATCGCCTTTTTGGTTTTTGCAGTCTTACCATAGGTTGTGCCGCGTCTCTTTGTCTTGCCGGGGATGTTCATGGTGTTGACTTTCTTCACCTTGGTTCCCTCGAACATCTTCTCAACCGCTTCTTTTACCTGGGACTTGGTCGCATCCGGATGGATCATGAATGTGTACTTCTTCTCAGCCATCACATTCATACTTTTCTCTGTCACAACCGGCTTAAGGATTACGTCATAGTATTTAATGTCTGCCATTATGCGTACACCTCCTCGATCGTCTGGGCAGCGGCCTTGGTAACCACCACAGTGTTGTATTTCAGAATGTCATATACGTTGATGGTGTTGGTCAGGGCTGTCTTCACGTCAGCAATGTTTCTTGCGGACATCACCACGTTCTGATCGTTCTCGTTGATCACGATCAGGGCCTTGGTCACATTCAGGCTGTCCAGAACCTTCTTCATGCTCTTGGTCTTGATGCCGTCAAATTTCAGCTCATCCAGAACCACCAGCTTGTTCTCCTGTACTCTGGAAGTCAGAGCTGATTTCAGAGCCAGTCTCTTTTCCTTCTTGTTCATCTTAAATGTGTAGTCTCTGGGAACCGGAGCGAATACTACGCCACCGCCGGTCCACTGGGGAGCTCTCGTGGAACCCTGTCTTGCATGACCGGTTCCTTTCTGTCTCCAGGGCTTTCTTCCGCCGCCGGAAACCTCGGAACGGGTCTTTGCCTTCTGAGTACCCTGACGGTTGTTCGCAAGCTGCTGAACAACGGCCAGATGAACCAGATGCTCGTTGATCTCAACACCAAACACGGCATCGCTCAGATCCATCGTTCCAACTTCTTTGCCTTCCATATTGTAAACAGATACGTTTGCCATCTGTGTGTTCCTCCTTTCCTATACGCAGAACCTATTTATCGGTCTTGGTTGTCTCTTTCAGTGTCACAAGAGATTTCTTCGGTCCTGGTACAGCGCCTTTTACTAAGATCAGGTTATTCTCCACGTCAACCTTAACAACCTCAAGGTTCTGTACAGTCACCTGTTTTCCGCCCATGCGTCCTGCCATCTTCTTTCCCTTGAATACCTTGCTGGGATCGGAGCAGGCACCGTTGGAACCGGCATGACGATGATACTTGGAACCGTGAGCCATGGGTCCTCTGGACTGGCCATGTCTCTTGATGGCGCCCTGGAAGCCTTTACCTTTGGAAACCGCAGTGGCGTCCACCTTGTCGCCGTCCGCGAAAATATCAGCTTTGATTTCCTGCTTTACCTCGTAACTCTCTGCGTCCTCAAAGCGGAACTCTCTCACGTATCTCTTGTAAGCTACGCCAGCTTTGTCAAAAGCACCTTTCTGGGGCTTTGCCACCAGTTTTTCTCTCTTGTCCACAAAGCCAACCTGCACTGCGCTGTAACCGTCATTGTCAACGGTCTTCACCTGTGTCACCACACAGGGGCCAGCCTGCAGAACAGTTACCGGTGTGAGAACTCCGTCCTCGTTGAAGATCTGTGTCATTCCGACTTTTGTTGCTAAAATCGCTTTCTTCATTCCTTTACCTCCTGTTGTTCTACAGCGGATCGCTCTCGCGATCATCCTAGTAACAGAGAAGATATGTTTATATCAACCTGATAGGATTTGCTCGTCGTGAATTATTTGGTTTTCATTTTAATATCAATATAAACACCTGCCGGCATTTCCAGTCTGGACAGTGCGTCCACAGTCTTCTGGGTCGGCGCGATGATATCGATCAGTCTCTTGTGTGTTCTCTGCTCGAACTGCTCTCTGGAGTCTTTATATTTATGAACAGCTCTCAGGATGGTTACCACTTCCTTCTTGGTGGGAAGGGGCACCGGGCCGCTCACCTGTGATCCGGTTTTCTTTACAGTTTCGATGATTTTCTTTGCGGATGCGTCCACCAGCTGATGGTCATACGCTTTCAGGGTGATTCTCATTACTTGACTTGCCATAAAAAAAGTCGCCTCCTTATTCGCACTTTATTTCAGTACGACAAGCGGTGACTGTACACGCTCCCGTGTGTATCGTTCCATGCTCACACGGTGTTTCCACTCTTCGGTGGACGTTAACCATTTGTACAGTGACTTGTCGCCAGTTTTATAACTTGACATTCGCTCCACGGAAAACCTGCGGAACCCCGCAGCAACCTCACGCTTCTACGCTATCAATGTCACAACATTTGCAGTATACATGATATTTCCTGTAATTTCAAGCTTTTTTTT
>DBFBJF010000299.1:0-5147 GCA_048203265.1 Candidatus Merdiplasma sp. | reverse complement strand
GGATTCACAGTGGCGGATGTTCTGTTGGATTTTCCAGCCGCCTTGCCGTCAGCTCCCAGAGGCTCCACATAATAGTAATAAGTTTTCCCCGTTGCGGTCTGCCGATCCACCCAGGATTTCTTGGACCCGCTGGATATTTTTGTCACCTGCTGATAGGTCCCGGTGGACTTTGCGGCCCGGTATACGACATAGCCGTACTTGCTGGTGGCATTCCAGGAAAGCTTAATTCCCCCGCTCGCCGCAGCCGCAGTCACATATGTACTGGCATTGCCAAACTGGGGCCAGTATTCCGATCTGGCCCTCTGCGCCCGAAAGACTGACGTACTGTAAATATTAGCCGGTCGCTCAAAGTAGTAGCACCAGTAAAAACCCGCGCTGTATGCTCCCGATGCAGTGTTTTTCACAGAATGCATATAGTTGTAGACCGTCGGGTAGTAGGTCTTCAGCTCATACTGAAGGAACTGCAGCTGCCCTTTCAGCGTGGAAGAACTGTAACCGTGTCCGGAGCACCAGCTCCTGAGTCTGGTAAGTCGGATCCCGGTCCACTGGCAGATGCCGTAGGCCCCGCCCACTCCGGAGATATTCGGACGGAAACCAGACTCATACTGTATATTACTCATGATACCGCAGGCAGCAGCAGGGCTGAGCTCCATGGTGTCTGTAAAAAAAGTGTACGCCGTTTTTTCATTTGCAGTAGCTGCTCCGGCTGGCCCCGCCAACATCAGAGCCATCAAGGCCGCCGCTGTCAGCACCAGCAGAAACATACGGCAGGCCCTTCCTGCTTTTTTCATACTCTTCCTCCCTGATCTTGCCGTCAAGCTGACAAGCCCGGTTCCCCTTTTCCCTCCCCCTTGAGGGCTTGCCTGTTACTCGCAGGCTTTTATAACTTTTTAATTCTCTCCACTGCCTCTATAGTATTCTCTCTGCTTCCAAAGGCAGTCAACCGGAAATATCCTTCCCCGCTGGGGCCGAAGCCGGATCCCGGGGTTCCCACCACATTGGCGTTCTCCAGAAGGTAGTCAAAAAATTCCCAGGAAGTCATCTTGCCCGGCGTCTTCAGCCAGATATAGGGCGCGTTTACACCGCCGGAAACGGTGTAGCCCGCCTCCTTCAGCCCTTCCAGGATGATTCTGGCATTCTCCATGTAATAACCCACCTGCTCTTTCAGCTGGCGTTTCCCCTCGGGAGAGTACACTGCCTCCCCTGCTCTCTGTACAATATAGGGGGCTCCATTGTACTTGGTTCCATGCCTTCTGGCCCACAGAGAGTGAAGCGTCACATCCCCCTGTTTCAGGTCTTTGGGAACCACAGTGTAACCCAGGCGGGTTCCGGTAAATCCCGCATTCTTGGAGAAGGATTTCAGCTCAATCGCGCAGGTTCTGGCGCCCTCGCACTCATAGATGGTGTGGGGTACATCCTCCTGGGAGATATAGGCCTCGTAAGCCGCGTCATAAATGATCACTGCTCCCACCCGGTTAGCGTAGTCCACCCACTCCTGCAGCTGGGACTTCGTTAAAGTAGAGCCGGTAGGATTATTGGGGAAACACAGATAGATCAAATCCGGCGTCTTCTCCGGCAGCAGCGGAGCAAACTGATTCTCCGCCGTACAGGGCATATAAATCACATCGCTCCAAATTCCGGTTTCCTTGTCATAGGTTCCCGTTCTTCCCGCCATCACGTTGGAATCCACATACACGGGATACACCGGGTCACACACTGCAATCCGGTTATCCAGGCTGAAAATCTCCTGAATGTTGCTGGAATCGCACTTTGCCCCATCGGAGACAAAGATCTCATCCGCAGCGATCTGACAGCCCCGGTCCGCATAATCATTTTTGGCGATGGCAGTGCGCAGAAACTCATAGCCCAGATCCGGCGCATAACCGTGGAAAGTCTCCGCATGGCCCATCTCGTCCACCGCTTTGTGCAGCGCCTCAATGATAGCCGGCGCCAGCGGCTGGGTCACATCGCCGATCCCAAGGCTGATCACCTTTTTGTCGGGATGAGCTTCCTGGTAAACTCTGTTCTTTTTCCCGATGGTGGAAAACAGATAGCTTCCCGGTAATTTCAGATAGTTTTCATTTAATTTGAACATAATCGTCCTCCTTATTGCTGTATGTTAATTATATTGATAGCTGATCCAAATCGATCTCCCCCTCAAACACCACCGCAGCGGGTCCTGTCATAAACACCGTGTTTTTCTCCCGGTCCCAGAGGATCTCCAAATCTCCTCCCCGCAGATGCACCAGCACCTGATCCTTTGTCCATCCATTCAAGGCACAGGCCACCGCCACCGCGCAGGCCCCGGTTCCACAGGCCCAGGTCTCCCCGGAGCCCCTCTCCCAGACGCGCATCTGCACTGTGCGCTCGTCCAGTACCCGGATAAATTCCGTATTCACGCGATCCGGAAACATGGGATGATTCTCAAACATCGGTCCGGTTTTCTCAATATCAAACCCGTCCACATCCTCCACCGGCACCACACAATGGGGATTGCCCATGGAGACACAGGTAATCCGGTACTCCGCTCCGCCTACGCTCAGCGGCTCGTTCACCACCTGTTCCTTTTCAAACTGCGCCGGAATCCCGGCCGCTGTCAGTTCAGGCGCTCCCATGTCCACCTTCACCCGGGTCACCTTTCCATCTTCCACAAACAGATCCAGCGTTTTCACTCCGCTCATCGTGTCCACCGTGATACGGGTTTTGTCCGTCAGGCCGTAATCATACACATACTTTGCCACACAGCGGATCCCGTTGCCGCACATGGCTCCCCGGGAACCGTCCGCATTGTACATATCCATCTCAAAATCCGCCCGTTGGGACGGCTTGATCAGAATTAATCCGTCAGCCCCTACGCCGAAATGGCGGTCGCTGACCAGCACAGCGGTCTTTTCCGGATCCGCCACCTGCTCCCGGAAACAATTCACATACACATAGTCGTTTCCGATACCCTGCATTTTCGTAAATTTCATGTGAACTCCCTTTCCCCCGGAAAACTTCCGGGTATCCATACTCCCACGCGTCAGTTTTTCATCAGACTCAGCAGCATCTGGGCTGTCTCCACCATATTCCGACCACTGTCCATGCTGGTCTTCTGAAGATAGTGGTGAGCTTCCTCCTCTGTCATCTGATTTCGCTCCATCAGAAGAGATTTGGCCTCCTGAATGGCCTGCTGTTCTTCCTGGGTTCTCTGCCTTGGACCGGATCTTTTCTTTTTTCTCCGGCGGTTCATGGCGAAAGATATATCCTCCAGGCATTCCAACAGCTCCTGCAGCTTCAGCGGCATGGTCAGGCTGTAGATACCCTCCGGAATCCCCTCGCCCAGCACCCGCCCGGAAGCAAGCAGCAGCATCTCAAAGGTCCCCGGAAGATTTTCATATAGCTGGTCATACAGCATGTCGGAATACCGGTATCCGCAGACGATGATGCCCTCATCCAGCTGATCCGCCGCCACCAGAGCTGCCGTCCCGCTGGTGCATACCGCAGTCACTTCGTAACCGTTTCGCACCAACAGATTACGCATATGCCCCGCATCCTGCTGTTTTGGAAAAACTATAATGATACCTGTCATTCCCGTCCTCCCTGTCAATCACGTTTCACCGACTGCAGGGGGACCTATATTTTTGCCAGATACTGGTCCACCTCCCAGGAGGATACCTGCATCGTATACTCTTCCCACTCCCGCTCTCCGGCCTCTATGATCTTATCCGCAATGTGATCTCCCAGAACCCGGCGCACAAAAGGATCCTCCTTCATCTCCTGGATAGCTTCCTTCAAATTCATGGGAAGCGCCTCGATTCCTCTGGCCGCCCGCTCCCGCTCATCCAGCAGGGCAATATTTTCCTCCACGCTGTCCGGAGGAAGAATCTTCTCCCGGATTCCCTCCAATCCGGCCGCCAGACACAGGGCCAGGGTCAGATAGGGGTTGGCTGCGCAGTCCGGACAGCGCAGCTCAATTCTGGTGTTGAATCCGCTTCCGGCAGGAATCCGAATCAGCATACTGCGGTTGGTGGGCGACCAGGCAATGTAGGAAGGCGCCTCATAGCCGGAATTCAGCCTTTTGTAAGAGTTTACCAGCGGGTTGGTGACAGCCATTATCCCCTTGATGTGCTTCATCACGCCTCCCATGAAGTAATAGGCCTCCTGGCTCAGGCCGTTTTTATCCTTTTCATCGTAAAAAGTATTGATCCCGTTTTTGCACAGGGACATATTGATATGCATCCCGGAGCCGTGCATCCCGGATTTTGGCTTTGGCATAAAGGTGGCGTGAAGGCCGTGGCGCTTTGCTACCGTCTTGGCTGCCAGCTTGAAAGTCATAATGGTATCCGCAGTGGTGAGGGCCTCCCCGTAATGCAGATCGATCTCATGCTGGGCGGGGGCCGCCTCATGGTGAGAGGCCTCCACCCCATATCCCAGCTCTTCCAGCGTCAGCACAATATCCCGTCTGGCGTTCTCCCCCAGATCCATGGGAGCTACATCAAAGTAGCCCGCATGCTCATGGCTGACAGTGGTGGGCATTCCGTTGTCATCCAAATGGAACAAGAAGAACTCACATTCCGGTCCCACCAGGAACTTATATCCCATATCCGCGGCCTCCCGCAGGGTACGCTTGAGCACCTGGCGGCAATCCCCCTCAAAGGGAGTCCCGTCCGGATAATAAATATCACACAGCATCCTGGCAACCTTGCCCCGCTGGGGTCTCCAGGGGAAAATCGCCATGGTATCCAGATCCGGATGCAGATACATATCAGACTCCTCGATCCGCACAAATCCTTCGATGGAGGATCCGTCAAACATAATCCGGTTGTTCAGAGCCTTCTCCAGCTGACTGGTGGTGATAGCCACATTTTTCAGGGCGCCGAATATATCGGTGAACTGAAGACGGATGAACTCCACGTCCTCCTCCTCCACAATCCGCATAATATCTTCCTTGCTGTATTTGCTCATCTTCTTCTCCTTTCATGGAAAAAGGGACATTCTCAACCCCAAGAACGCCCCTCTATTGGTACTTATTATATCGGCAATCCTATTTCTTGTCAACCGGAATTGCATTTGTATATTCATCAGATAATGCGAGGATACAAATCCCGAATATGGAAGAACAGATCATGGAAAATCCGCTGTTTTTCATCATAAATCTTTACATT
>DBFBJF010000298.1:0-13142 GCA_048203265.1 Candidatus Merdiplasma sp. | reverse complement strand
GTGCTGATGGCGGGTACCAGAGCCAGAACCTTGGTGATGGCCGGGATTACCAACCAGGTGCTGTTAAAGATCCGGGAGGATCTTTACAGCCACATTCAGACGCTGAGCTTTCAATTTTTTGACAGCAGACCCACAGGAAAGATCCTGGCCAGGGTGATCGGGGATGTAAATTCCCTAAAAGAGATGCTGACGGACAGTGTGACTCAGCTGGTGCCTGAGTTTATCACTGTGGTGGGAGTGGCGGTGATTATGTTGGCGAAGAACCCCCTGCTGGCTCTCTCTGCCCTGATCACGGTGCCCGTCCTCACCGGCGGCCTGTTTTTTATCCAGGTCACCGCCCACAGAAGATGGCAGATTTACCGGAAAAAGTCATCGAACCTGAATGCCTTCATCCACGAGGATATGGCGGGGATTCGCATGATCCAGGGATTTGCGGCGGAGGAGGAGAGCCGGGAAGATTTCTATCTGCTGGCGGATGAGCAGCGTGACTCCTTTATCCGGGCGGTGCGGCTGGCGGACTGCTTCGGCCCACTGGTGGACATCAACTGGGGTCTGGGCGGCTTTCTGCTGTACTTCATCGGAATCCGGGTGCTGGGGGCGGATCAGGTGGGAGTGGGAACCTTTCTGGCCTTTTCCACTTACCTGAGTATGTTCTGGAATCCCATCCGGAACCTGGCCAATTTCTATAACAAGATGGTGACCAACCTGTCGGCGGCGGAGCGGATTTTTGACATTCTGGACACCCCGGCGGAGATTGTGGACCGGGAGGGGGCAAGGGAGCTGCCGCCCATAAAAGGGGAGGTCTGCTTTGACCATGTCACCTTCGCCTACGGGGACGAGCCGGACCGGAATGTGCTGGAGGATGTGAGCTTTCGGGTTCTGCCGGGACAGACCATTGCCCTGGTGGGCCCCACGGGAGCGGGAAAAACCACGATTGTTAATCTCATCAGCCGGTTTTATGATGTAAAGCAGGGAAATATCTATGTGGACGGCTACGAGATCCGGGATGTGACCATGAAGAGCCTGCGCAGGCAGATGGGGGTCATGACCCAGGATAACTTTCTGTTTACCGGGACCATCCGGGAAAATATTTGTTACGGAAAACCGGACGCCACCTGGGAGGAGATGGTGGCTGCGGCGAAAGCGGTGAACGCCCATGAGTTCATTATGAAGCTGGAGAAAGGGTATGACACCTGGATTTCCGAGCGGGGAGCCCAGCTCTCCATCGGTCAGAGACAGCTGCTGGCCTTCGCCCGCACCATGGTCTCTGATCCCCGAATCCTGATCCTGGATGAGGCCACTTCCAGCATTGACACGCACACGGAATTGCTGGTACAGGAGGGAATTCTTCACCTGCTGGAAAACCGTACCTCCTTTGTGGTGGCCCATCGTCTCTCCACCATCCGGAATGCGGACAGGATCTTTGTCATTGACCGGAAGGGCATCCTGGAGGACGGAAATCATGAGGAACTGATGAAAAAACAGGGCGCCTACTACGAGCTGTACCGGGCCAGCCTGGAGCAGTAAGGGAGAGAGAAATTATGGAAGGACAAAAGTGCAGTGATATGTGGAGGAGAAAACATATGAGAAGAACCCGATTGTTGTCCGGCATTCTTTGCGCTGTGTTAATGGCAGGAGCGGGAGCGGAGCCTGCGGATGGAGAAGAAGAAAAAGAGGCGCAGGAAAAAGCGCTGCGCTACGTCAACTACTATCCGGTGGCTTTCGATGAGCTGAATCCCGCAAATCTAAAGGAAAATACGGAGTATACCATCGGGTATCATGTGCTGGAGGGACTGATGCGGATCCATCAGTATCAGCTTCAGTATGGCATGGCGGATGGATATGAAATCTCCATGGACGGATGTACTTATACATTTTATATCCGGGAGGATGCCGGCTATAGTGACGGCACTCCGGTAAAAGCGGAAGATTTTCGGAGAGCTTTTCTGCGCAGTGTGGAAGAAAATCCGGATTCGGAATATGTTCGGCTTCTGCTGAATGCGGAAGAAATCATCAACGGAAAACTGCCTTTGGAAATGCTGGGGGTGGAAGCGCTGGATGACCGAACGCTGGTGATTCGGCTGGAGCATTCGGACAGCCGCTTCCTGGAGTATTTGTCCCTTCCGGAGTTTGCCCCCAGGCGTGAGGATGCGGGAGAATACCTGGGAGCGCAGGACTGCAATGGTCCCTTTTATCTGGAAGAAAATGAGGGGAAGTTGTTTTGCCGGATGGAGAAGAACCCTTATTACTGGGATCGGGATCAGATCGCGCTGGATGCCATAGAATCTGTCTATTACGCGGGCACGACAGAGGCCTGCCAGGCTTTTGCGGAGGGAAAGGCAGATGTTGTACCTCTGGCTTCCCAGGAGGATGCGGAGGGTTATCCCGGAAACGCCCGGCGGGAAATGACGGGTACCTGTGATAATATTTATTTTGATCTGGAAACAGATGGACCTCTGCAGTGCGCTTTCCTGCGCCTGGCGCTCAATTATGGATTAGACCGGGAGGAATACGGCGCTTCCCTGGGAAACGGACTGATTGAGCCCAACGCCCGCTGCGTCCCCGCCATCGGTGCGGGAGCCTGCCAGGAATATGTGGATCTGTACGGGGGAGGACTTTTCCCGATGAAAGGAGATCAGAGGGTCGCAAAGGCAAACATGAGACAGGCCCTGGAAACGTTAGGTCTGGACGCACCTGAGGAGATCGTCCTTCCCTTTTATGTACATAATGACTACTGGAGCAAAAAGGAGGCTGCCCTGGTGGCAGAGCAGTGGGAGAAAAAACTGGGAATTCAGATCGACCTGATCGATACAGAAGGAGATGAAATCGCGGATGTTCTGGAGGGCAGCGGCGGGATCATTCTGTACAGCAGCGGGGAAGCATTTGCGAATCCGGAGGAGTATCTGAAACGGTGGAATTATGATTATCTGCCGGAGGAGGCCAATGACAGCAGTGACCAGTTTCAAAATTATATCAGCCAGGCGGAGGCGCAGAGCGATGAACAGATTCGCATGAGTATTCTGTATGAGGCGGAGAAGGTGCTTCTTCAGGATGCGCCCTTCGTCCCTCTTCAGCTGCGCTATGAGATGCTTCTGGTGAATCCAAATCTGACGGGCTTTGAGATAAGTGCTGATTTTTCGGGAGGACCATATGACTTTATCTATGCGGATTTTAACTAAAAACAGTCGCAGAATTTCGGCATGTCTACTGATCTGTCTTTTTTGCGTTTGTATAGGGGCAGCATCGCTTTTGCTTCGTCACAGCACTGTCCATGTTCCTGCCGTTAACGGCAAGGCAGACCTGAGAAATGTCGCTCTGCCAGAGGGGGCGGTTCTTCAACTGAAAGGAACCTGGGAGTATTTTGAAGAGAAACTGATTGTGACGGGAGCTATGGAGAATCCGAAGCCTGACGGTTATGTCTTTGTTCCCTCCTATACCAATTCATCTAAGTGGGGAAGCTATCGGCTCCGATTGACCAATTGTCCGCCTGAAATGTTGATTGCGGTGGCTTTGAGGGGAATGCCTTCGGCCAGCAGGGTGTTTGTAAACGGCCAGTGCATAGAAAAAAGCGGTCTGGTGTCAAGAGAGGCGGCCACAAAGATTGAGGCCGGATTTACGGAAAATTCGGCGATGCCTCTGCGCTCATCAGACTGTGAGATTGTGGTGGAAGTTTCGGGGAAACTTTTTTCAGGATTGAGCATCGCCCCTGTTTTGATGGAGAGAAGCAGCTATACTCTGTATTATCAGAGATATCAGGCGGCCATTTTTATTCTGGTGGGGGTTAATCTGCTCTTTGCGCTGGCCTATGCGGTGGGATTGGGGCTGACGCCCCGTGGCGGCTATTCCCCAAAGGTTTTTCTGGCGATTTTCATCCTGCTGCTTCAGGGATTATCCCTGGATCCTGTATTTTCAGTCCTATGCGAAAACAGCGAAATTTCGTATGACCTGATTTTTCTTGGAGCATATCTGGGACGGATTCTTATGTGGCCGATCCTGCTTCTGTGGGGATACGGGAGCGTAAAGGGGGAGCGAAAGAGCGGAGTATTTTATAGACTTTTGGCTGTGACGGCGGGGGGCATGGCAGCTGCTCCCGCGCTGAACTTATGGAGGGAGACAACGGCTTTCTGGCTTCTGGGCGATGCTTGTCTTCTGCTGACGCTGATCGTCTGCCTCATGTTTTCTGTGAGAAATCATGCCATACGGCAGGAAGCGTTTTTGCTTCAGGGTGGCCTGCAGCTTCTATGGCTGGGAACGGTAATCGGTGATCTGGCTATGGCAGGCCTGCTGCCGTTTTTCTATAGAATTGCAATCCCCATGGGAAGCGGATGCTTTCAACTGGCGATTTACGTCATAGACCGGCGGAGAGTGGGGCGCATTCAGAAGAAGGCTCTGGAGGCGGTAAAGACAGAAATGGAACTGGAGAAAGCGAAAACGGAGCTGGCGCTCCATCAAATTAAACCTCATTTCCTGCATAATGCCCTGATGTCCATCAAGGTTCTCTGCAGAAGAAATCCGGCGGAGGCGGAGGCCACAGTCTATGATTTTGCCGTCTTTCTCAGAAGCAATATGAAAGCCATCGAGTCGGAGGCTCCCATTCCTTTTTTGGATGAGCTGAAGACCATTGAGGGATACCTGCACATCGAGCAAGTGCGTTTCGGAAAGCTTCTTCAGGTAAAATGGGATATCCGGGAGAAAGATTTTATGATTCCTCCGCTGACGGTGCAGCCATTGGTGGAGAATGCTGTACGGCACGGCATTTGTCAGAAGCCGGGAGGCGGCACAGTCACGATCTCTACCGGCCGGGGGGAAGGCTGTATTTGGATCGAGGTACAGGATGATGGAGTAGGATTTGATGTGAATACAGCGGAAAGTCAGGGAGGAATCGGGATCAAAAATCTGCGGCTTCGCCTGGACCGCCTGCTGCACGCAACGCTGGAACTTTACAGTGAACCGGGACAGGGGTGCCGCCAGATTGTAAAAATTCCAATAAATGGGGGAAAAGAGCGATGAAAATTATATTGGTAGATGATGAGGCTCTGATACTGGATGAGCTGCAGTATCTATGCGGGAAGATGGAAGGGGTGGAAATTGTCGGTTCCTTTCAGGATCCCGCAAAGGCGGTGGAATATGTGCGGAACAATCCGGTGGAGTTTGCGTTTCTGGATATTCAGATGCCGGGAATCACAGGCCTTGAGCTGTTAAAAAAACTGAGGGAGTACCAAAAGAACCTGCAGGCAGCCTTCGTGACAGCCTACGACCAGTACGCCCTGGAGGCATACCGGAATGACGCCTGCGATTATTTGCTGAAGCCCTTTGGCTTGGACGAGCTCAGACATGCGCTGGAAAAGGGGAGGCGCCTGTGCAGGCCGGACACATCAAAGGGAAAGGTGGAGATCCGCACCTTCGGCCGGTTTGACGTGATGATTGAAGGGCGCGCCATTGATTTCAGCAGCCGCAAGGCCAAGGAGCTTCTGGCTTTGCTGGTGGCGCGAAGAGGCGGCATGGTGGAAACGGAGTATGCCATTGATCTTTTATGGGAGGAAGAACCCTTTGGGGATCGTGTGAAAGTGAAATTCCGAAAGGCACTCATGAATCTGAGAAATACTTTGAAAGAGAACGGCATTCTGTGGATGTTGAAAACTCAGAGAGGGAGACTGTATTTAGAGTGTGGAGATATAGAGTGCGATTATTTTCGGCTGCTGGACGGAGAGCGGATGGCGGCGGATCAATTTACCGGGGAATTTTTATCTGAGTACTCCTGGGGGGAACGGTACATTCCTCAGATGATTTCCATGTGTGAACAGAGCAGAATACCGGAATAAGGAATAAAAGGAACACTTCTGGAACAGCCCATTTGGTAAGATAGCCCAGTCGATAAAGCGAGGGGCGACGAAAGGGATACCGCTCCCTCTGACCGGACGTGAGAATATGAGAAATGGGAGGGCAAAAATGAACAACAAAAAATGGAAGTGTATGCTGATGGCTTTGTCTGTGGCTGCTTCTTTCGGAGTGGTTGGCCAGATCGGGACAGCGGTCCAGGCGCAGGAGACGGAGCAGGAGGTGGCGCAGGCAAAGCAGGCGGAGGGAACCGCGGAAGTATATCTGAGCGATATGGAATGGGAGTCCGCTGAAGATGGCTGGTGGCAGGTGCGAAAGGACCGGGATGTTAATGTACACAAGATTGTGGTATTGGATGAGGACGGTCAGGAGGTATCCTTCGAGAAGGGACTGGGAACCAGCGGAAACGCAACCATCGTGTATGATTTGACCGGATATGGCGCGCTCAGATTTCAGGCACAGCTTTGTCTCCAGGCGGACAGCGAGGAAGGGACAAATTTCGTATTAAAAGCGGACGGAAAAGAGTTTTTTACAGAGACTTTGCACAGCGCGGCGGGGATTGTTCCCGTGGATGTGGAGATACCGGAGGGAACGAAAGAGTTGACGCTGGAAAACAGCAACGGAGCCGCATCGGTGTGGGCCGAGGCAAAATTGATCTGTGACCGGTCGGTGCTGGATCGGCTGAATACCATCGCCCTGCAGCCGGAGGAGCCTTCCGTGGAGGTGGGAGGAACCGTTCAGAGTGTGCTGACCGCGTATTCCAATGGAAAAGAACTGTTAGAGCTTCCCGAGGGACAGTACCATTTTACCAGCAGTAATCCGGAGGTAGCCCAGGTGGATGAAGCGACCGGGGAGATTACCGGAATGGCTGACGGAATCGTGGAGATTACCTGTGAAGCGTTTGACGGGGAGATCAGCTGCAGCGCCTCCTGCAATGTGATTGTAGGAGAGGGGGAGGAGGGAAAGACCTGGATGGTATCCTCCCCGGATGAACAGATTTCAGCCCTGTTTTTCATGAACCAGGAGGGCGGAGTGGATTTCACAGTATCCAGCGGTGGGAAGACCGTGATTGCCAATTCCCCCACGGGACTGGTGACCAGCCTCGGCGATTTCACAACCGGTCTGGAATTTGTCGATGCCCAGAGTGAGGAAGTAACCGATTCCTACGATCTGATCGGTGCCAAGATCTCCCATGTGGATGCGGTGGGAGAACAGCTGACGCTAAATTTTACCAAGGAAGAGGTACCCTATAGTATTGTGGCGCGGGTTTATGATGACGGAATGGCCTTCCGTTATATGATGGAAGGGGAGGAAGGCAGTGAGTTTTCCATCCAGTCGGAGAATACCGGCTTTATGCTGGCCAGCGGTTCCACGGCCCAGGCTATGGAATATGAGTACGCCAATGAGTCGGTGGCCCAGGAGCGGGAGAGCTACAAACTCCGCGGCGGTTACTGTATGCCGCTCTTTTACCAGACGCAAGAGGATACCAGCGTTCTGATCTCAGAGGCGGATTTAAACAGCAGCTACTGCGGGGCCCAGCTTCTGGGAGATGGAACCGGATTATTGCGGGTCACCTTCACTCCGGAACAGACGGAGGATGTGGTGACGGAGGCGCCCTTCTCCTCACCGTGGCGCTTTGCGGTGATCGGTTCCCCCAAGGCTATTGTGGAAAATACCATGGCGGAGACTCTGAGTGAACCCTGCAAGGAGGAGGACACCAGCTGGATTGAGGCGGGAACTGTTGATTGGACCTGGTTAAACGGGGATCTACGCCATACCTATGAAGATGTGGATTTTGAGACGGATGCCCTTGAGATTTACAAGTCTTATGTGGATTTTGCCGCAGAGATGGGATGGGAATACCAGCTTTTGGACGAAGGCTGGCAGAGACCGAATACGGATGAAAATGACGATTCCATCTATAAAGGTTACTATGACTGGACCGAGGAGCTGATCGCGTATGCGGAGGAAAAAGGCGTAGGACTGATTGTATGGGCGAACAGCCAGGATCTGAATACGCTGGAGAAACAGCAGCAGCGGGTGAAGGAATGGGCCGAGATGGGCTTCAAGGGAATTAAGCCGGACTTCTTCGACTCCCAGTCCCAGGATACGATTTTACAGATTGAACAGTTGATGGAGGTGACCGCTGAGAATCATATGCTGCTGAATCTGCACGGATGCGGCAAACCCACCGGAGAGCGGCGCACCTATCCCCATGTACTGGCCCGGGAAGCCGTGTTCGGAGCGGAACAGTATGATTTTATTCCGGACAATGTCAGTGCCCGTCACAACTGCACTCTGCCTTACACCAGAAATGCGGTGGGTCCCATGGACTACACGCCCATGGCATCTTTCGGAGTGAGCGGCGATCACAGACAGTTCACACTGGCCCATATGGCGGCTCTGCCGGTAGTCTTTGAAGATGGGCTGCAGTGTATGGCGGACAAGCCTGATGTGTATAGAGCGCATCCTGCCTATGAGCATTACTTTAAAAACATGCCGTCGGAGTGGGAGGAGAGTATTCTCGTGGACGGTGTTCCCTGTGAGTACGTAAATATGGCCCGGAAGAACGGGGACGACTGGTACCAGGGTATCATCTGCGATGGAGCCCGCACAGCGGAATTTGATCTGGATTTCCTGGGAGATGGAACCTACACCGCCTACATTTACAAGGATGGAGCGGATCCCATGAGTGAAGTGCAGGAGGAGATACAGGATGTGACAAAGGAGGATCATCTGAGCATTTCCCTGGCAGAAACCGGTGGTGCAGCCATCCACTACGAAAAGAATAAGTAACCATAAATATAACGGTTCCTGAAAAAGAAAGGGGGCTGCCGCAAAAGCTGATAATTTTGCGGCGCCTCCTTCTTTGTGGCGTCAGGAAAACAGAAATGCTAAAATGAATGAAAATATAGTGGAAACAGCGGCGGCCCTATCGTAAAATAGGATGAGAAGTTTTGGACTGTTGGAGGTGGCAAGAAGATGCTGATTTATATTGCGGAGGACGATCTGGCCCTGGCCAGAGGAATGAAGTTTACGCTGGAGAGGGAAGACTATGAGGTGGAGACCTTCGAAGGCTGCGCTCGGCTGCTGGAGACAGTGAGGAAAAGACAGCCCCAACTGCTTTTGCTGGACTGGAATCTTCCCGATGGGGACGGGCTGAAGCTGTGCAGGAGGGTGAAGGAGCAGTGGGATATTCCGGTGCTGATGATCACGGCCAGGGATCTGGAGATTGACCAGGTCATGTGCCTGGAGGGAGGGGCCGATGATTATATCGCAAAGCCTTTTTCTCTGGCTGTGCTGAAGGCCAGAATCTCAGCCCTGATGCGCCGCAGCAGGCGCAAAGCGGGGGAGACGGAGGAAGTGCTGTGCTCGGGCAGTCTTCGGCTGGACGTGAAACGAATGCGGGCCTTCCGGGGAGAGGAAGAGCTGGATGTCACTCCCACACAGCTTCGGCTGCTGCAGTATTTTCTGGAAAATAAAAATCAGGTGCTGCTCAAAGAGCAGATCCTGGAGCGGGTCTGGGATAAGGACGGTATGTTTGTGGAGGAAAATACCCTGTCAGTGAACGTGGGGCGGCTGAGAAAGAAGATCGGCGAGGATGATCCCGGCTGCGGCCGGATTAAGACCATCCACGGCATGGGATATTTGTGGGAGGAGCGTTAGGGGGGAGAGAAGCATGTTGGAAACCTGGAGAGAATGGCTGGCTGTGTTGATGGGAATTGGAGGACTGCTCGCTGCCCTGGGGGCGGTGTGGTACTGCCATGTACAGATGGGACGGGTGGAGGAGATGCTGGCGGAATTTTCCGGAAGGACAGATGGGGATGACGGCGGCATCGATGGGAAGGCCAGAGTTCCAAGAACCAAGGAGCGCAGGGAATCCAAGCTCATCCATCAGCTGGAGATGATTCTGGACCGGGCCGCGTTTCAGGAACAGCGGGCGGCGAAAGAGCGGGATGAGGTGGCCGGGCTGCTCTCAGATCTGTCCCATCAGCTGAAAACGTCCCTGGCCAATGTGGTGATGTACACAGAACTGCTGGAAGAAGGAGATCTCTCCGAAAAAGAGGAGCGCTCGTTTCTGAAGGAGACCCGTCATCAGGCGGAGAAAATGCAGTGGCTGATGAAAGCCATGCTGAAGGCTTCCCGGCTGGAGCACGGTCTGATTGCGGTCTCGGCGGACTACAGGGAAATCCGGGAGACCATCGGGAGAGCGGTGACAGCGGTTTACGCCCAGGCGTCGGATAAAAAAATTGCCATTGAGGTGAAGGAAGAGACGCAGGAGGGCGGGGAGCGCCGGCTGTACCATGATCCGGTGTGGACGGCGGAAGCCCTGGGGAATATTCTGGAAAATGCGGTGAAGTATTCCCCGGAAGGATCCGTTGTCACGGTGCGGATCCGGCCCATGGAAATTTACACGGGGATTGAGATTGAGGACCAGGGAATGGGAATCGAGGAAGGGGAGTACAGTGAAATCTTCAAACGGTTTTACCGGGGGAAGGGATCTTCCTCCCGGGATGGAAACGGGCTGGGCCTGTATCTGGCCCAGCTGATTCTGAACAAAGAGAAGGGATATGTGACCGTAAGGCCCGGCCGTGACGGCGGGAGCTGCTTTACGGTATATCTGCTGAATGAGACTACTGGGTTTTCCGGTTGATGAAGGAGGGCCTGGTCTTGGAGTAGAGGATGGTCTGGCTGCTGTAGAGTCCGTAGTAACCGGACAGCACGTAGCAGGTTCCGCACATCAGTGCGTAGAAGATCATACCCTGGGAGCCGAACAGCTCAATGGAGAGCAGCAGGGAGCTGATGGGACAGTTCACCACACCGCAGAACAGGCCGATCATGCCCAGGGAGGCGGAAAAGGCAGAGGGGAGCCCCAGCAGGGTTCCGGCCACGCTGCCGAAGGTGGCGCCCACAAAGAGGGAGGGAACGATCTCTCCACCCTTAAAGCCGCAGCCCAGGGTGATGGCGGTGAAGATCATTTTCAGCAGAAAAGCCTCCGGCCTAGCCGGCTCCTCCAGGGCCCGGAAGGCCACTCCCAGCCCGGGGCCGTTATAGTCCCTGGTTCCCACAAGCAGGGTGAGGGCAATCACGGCCAGGCTTCCGGCAATGATGCGCAGGTAGGCGTTGGAAATCCACTTTTTGAGAAGCTGCCCTGTGTGGTGGAGCAGGTAGCAGAACAGGATGGCCACCAGGGAGCAGGCCACCCCCAGCAGCAGGATCTGGGCCATGGAGGGCAGGGAGAAATCCGGCATCTGATCCAGGCGGGCGGTTTCCAGGGGGAAACCGAGCAGGTTTCGTACTGCGTAGACAATCATGGCGGTGACCAGGCAGGGGATGAAAGCGCTGTGATACAGTACCCCCACGCTGATGACCTCCATGCTGAACACCGCGGCTGTGATAGGGGTGCCCAGAAGAGCGGTGAACAGTCCGCTCATGCCGCACATGGTGATCAGGTGGAGATCCTGCTCATCAAAGTGAAACAGCCTGCCGATGGCCTGTCCCACGCTGGCTCCGATCTGGAGGCAGGCACCTTCCCGGCCGCTGGAGCCTCCGCACAGATGAGTGATGGCGGTGCTGAGAAAAATCAGAATACCGGAGCGCAGAGGCACCTGCTTGCTGGTGCGCACGCTCTCAAGCACCAGATTGGTGCCCTTGTCCTCGTAGACCCCGGCTCTGTGGTAGAGAAAGACAATGAGCAGACCGGCCAGGGGAAGAAGAAAGATGGTCCATGGAAACTCATTGCTCCAGGCATACGCCCGGTCAGTGACTGCCAAAAAGGCGCATCCCACCAGGGAACAGACCAGGCCGCAGATGACACCCATGAGGATGCTGCGCAGAAAGCTGCGGCCGTAGAGTATGGAATGGACGATCCGGTCACGGAAGTTGGTATTCATGGAAGAAGACTCCTTTTTATGTATAATTTGGTACAGATTGAAAAATTGCCGCCGCAGACGAAGATTGGCAGATCCGTGTCTGCGGCGTCCTGTCTATCATAGCACACTTTGAAAGAAAAGAAAGAGCATTTGGGTTTGTTTCTGACAGAATTGTCATAAATTGCCCCTGTGTCTGTCCGGGGACTGTCAGAAATCCGCGCTATGATAATACCAGGGTCAAAAACAGGTCTTTTGTTCGGAATGCATCCGGGAGCGGGACCTGTGGAACGGCCAGGAAAATCTATAAGGAGAGCAGGAGGAAGCGTGGATGGAAATCTTAAAGACAGTGGATTTGAAAAAGTACTACGGCACGGGCGCCAACCAGGTGAAAGCCCTGGACGGTGTAAACCTGTCCGTGGAGGAGGGAGAGTTTGTGGCGGTGGTGGGCACCTCCGGTTCCGGAAAGAGTACCCTGCTGCACATGCTGGGCGGGCTGGATTACGCCACCTCCGGCAGCGTGTTTGTGGGCGGAAAAGAATTATTCCGGATGAAGGAGACAGAGCTGACCATCTTCCGGCGGCGCAACATCGGTTTTGTGTTTCAAAGCTATAATCTGGTGCCGGTGCTGAATGTGTATGAGAACATTGTGCTGCCCCTGGAGCTGGATGGGGCCAAGGTGGACCGGAAGTTTGTAAACCGTATCATGGAGCTTTTGGGGATCAAGGAGAAGCGGAACAGTCTGCCGGGCCAGCTCTCCGGAGGCCAGCAGCAGCGGGTGGCCATCGCCAGAGCACTGGCCAGCAAGCCCAGCCTGATCCTGGCGGATGAGCCCACCGGCAATCTGGATTCTAAGACATCCCAGGAGGTGCTGGGGCTCTTAAAGCTTACGGGGGAGGAATTTCACCAGACGATTGTGATGATTACCCACAATGACGCCCTGGCCCAGCTGTGTGACCGGGTGATCCGCATAGAGGACGGCAGGATTGTGCCGGGACGGGAGGTGAAGGGTTATGCAGAATAATAACCGACAAGCGGTCAGACGGCTTTCCGTCCGGAGCATGAAACAGAATAAAATGCGCAATCTGTTTGCGGTGGTATCGATTGCTTTGACCTGTATGTTGTTTACCGTGGTGGCCTCCATGGCGATTGGTATGATGCAGGTGACCCAGGAGCAGACCATGCGGGAGGTGGGCACAAAATGTCACGCAGGGCTGAAGGATGTGACAGAGGAACAGATGAATCGGATCGTATCGGATGACCGGGTAAAGGATTACTCCTGGAATATTCTGGTGGCATCGGTGGATAATCTGATTCAAAGAAGCGGCGAGCTTAGGGTTCCCCAGGGAGAAAAGGAGCTGGACAACTCTTTTATACAGCTGGAAGAGGGAGGCCTGCCTCAGAAGCCGGATGATCTGGTGGTGGATACCCTGG
>DBFBJF010000297.1:0-11169 GCA_048203265.1 Candidatus Merdiplasma sp. | reverse complement strand
AAAGAAGAATTAAACCAGGTGTTCAGCCGTATGTGGACCGGAGCAGTAGCAGCCGGCGTGTTTGTTTTAGCGGGATGTCTGATCTACGTGGTCTGGTTCTCCAAACATCTGCTGATGCCGGTGGCCAGTCTGACAAAGACTGCCCAATCCATCAGCAGCGGCAATGGGGAACCCCGGCGGATGGATCTGGGGCAAATGAAGAAAAACGAGCTTCAGATACTGGCATCCTCTTTTTATCAGCTTCTTGACACAACGAACCGGCAGTTTCAGATCCTCTGTGAGAAGAGTGATCTGGAACAGAGGCTGAAGGATGAGGAGCTGCGGCGGGTCACGGTACAGTCACAGCTTCACAGGGCAAGACTGCAGATGTTTCAGTCTCTGGTGAATCCCCACTTTTTGTTCAACACGCTGTCTGTGGTGGCAGACTTATCCTTTGAGGAGGGAGCCCCCCGCACGCAGGAGTCCATTGAGCAGTTGTCGGTATTTTTGCGATACTCACTAACCTACCTGAACAAAACGGTGACGATTTCCCAGGAGGCGAAAAATCTCAGGATTTATTTTTACATTCAACGCCTGCGGTTTAAGGAGCGTTTCCGCTTCTTTGTGGAGATCGATCCTGACTGCGAAAACGTAGTTTTGCCTGCCATGATTCTTCAGCCGCTGGCAGAGAATTCGCTTCAGCACGGGGTAGGCAGTTATACCAGCGGAGGAACGGTGGCCTGCCGTGTCAGCCGGGATCAGAGGTGGATTTCCCTGATTATGGAAGACAATGGAGTCGGGATGTCTCGGGAAAAGATCGACAAGGTGAAACAACATATTCAGGAAGGCATGGACAACGATTTTTCAGAGGGGATCGGGCTGCTTCTGGTTTATCAGCGTCTGCAGGACTTTTTTGACAACAGGGCGCGTCTGGAGATTGAGAGCGATCCGGGAATTCGAACGGTGATCAGGATTATGATTCCGGAAATGGAGGGTAATAGTGACAGGAGTAATACTGGCAGATGATGAGGAGCACATGATTAATCGGCTGAGGGCGCAGATTATGTGGGAGGAGTGGGGGCTTTCGCTGTTGGCTACTGCCTCGGACGGCGGGGAGCTTCTGGAAAAGATTGAGCGCCATCGCCCGCAGATTGTAATAGCGGATATCGTGATGCCGGTGATGACGGGGCTGGATGTGGCCGCGAAGGTAAAGAAAATCCATCCGCAGATTCATTTTATTCTCACCAGCGCCTACGCGGACTTTGCGTATGCCCGGACGGCTATGCAGCTCGGTCTGGACGACCTGCTTCCCAAACCCATCATCCGAACGGAATTAAAAACCGCATTAATAAAGGCCCTGAGGGAGCTGCATGGACAGCAGACAGTGGAAGAAGAGAGTGAGAATTCCCAGACGATTCGGATGGTAAAGGACTACATTCAGATGCACTATGAAGAAAAGCTGTCTCTGGAGAGTGTGGCGGATCAGGTTTATCTGAGCGCTGCCTACCTAAGCCGTCTGTTCAAGCAGGAGACAGGGCAGAATTTCAAAGATTATCTGCTTCATGTGCGGATTGACGCAGCGAAAAAGTTATTGAAGGGGGAGTGTCTGAATATTAATCAGATCGCAGACAGCACCGGATTTGCCAACAGTAAGCATTTCAGCCGTGTTTTTCGAGAAGAGACAGGCCAGACACCTTCAGAATATAGGAGACACCCAGGTGATTGAGCGCACCCGGGTGTCTCCTTTTTACATATGGTTTTTATTTTTGACCAGAAAGAGCACAGCCATTTACTGAAAAAATTCCTTGTGTTACAGTAAAAACACATCAGAAAACCGTCGATGTGTACAAAAATTGTAAAGAAAGAAGGGATTGTTGTTATGAAAAAAGTACGTTCATATTCCGCAGCGATTATTTGTGCTGTCATGTGCCTCAACAGCATGGTGCCCGCCTTGGCGGAGGAGACCGATGCTTCCGGTATCGGAGTCGTTTCCACCGCTTACGGTGACGCGCAGGGAGTGCAGGGAGCGACCTACGAGGATGTTACACTGTTTAAAGGAGTTCCCTATGCCGCGCCTCCGGTAGGCGATCTGCGCTGGAAAGCGCCGGAAGATCCGGAAAGCTGGGAAGGGGTCCGTGTATTTGACACCTATGCTGACGGAGCGTGTCAGTGGGAAAATGATATGGCCTCCGATCCCTGGAAAACAGACTTTTATTATGATGAGCTGCCCACCTTCAGTGAGGACTGCCTTTATCTAAACATCGCTACTCCGGCTGTGACGGGAGATGAGGAATTGCCTGTTTACGTATGGTTCCATGGAGGCGGTTTGAATCATGGATATTCCTATGAGGTTGAGTGTGATCCGGAAGCTTTGGCTGCCAAGGGCGTGGTGGTAGTGGAAGTGGGAACACGCCTCGGTGTATTCGGATATATGGCGCTGCCGCAGCTGGACGAAGAGAGCGAGTACGGAGCCAGCGGAAATTATGGACTTATGGACAGTATTAAGGCGGTAGAATGGGTGAAGGAAAATATCGAAGCGTTTGGCGGTGATCCGGATAATATTACCATTGGCGGACAGTCCGGCGGAACCTCCAAGACAGCGGCATTCTTCATGAATGAGGACAGCGCCAAACTGGTAGACAATGTAATCTGGCAGACCGGCCTGCAGTACACCACCACTTATCAGACTCTGGAAGAAGCGGAGGAAACCAGCATCGCATGGCTTCAGGAGTGCGGACTGACCGGCGAGGAGAGCCTGGAAGAGCTGCGAGCTATGGATGCGTCCGTATTTATGGGGACGGAGGACAACTATGGAAACGCGCCTCAGTCCATGTGCGTGGACGGTCAGTATATTCAGTACAGCACCATCAAGGAAGCGTATGAGGCAGGTCTGTTTGAAGGAGTTAATATTCTGGTGGGCGCCAATCTGGGAGAGTCCACACAGGATTCCCTGAATGGTACGGAAATCAACAATGCAGAGGAATTTTACGCTTACTTTGAGGAACTTTTGGGAGACCTGTACGAGGAATACGACTTCGAAAATCTGGTACAGGTGACGGATGAAAACGCGTTTGACACGGCGAGAGAGCTGTATTCGCTTGGATTTGCGCAGAGAATTAACGTAAACATTACAGGAGTGGAGCTGTTTGGACAGTATTATGATGAGATAAATGACAGCGGAAACGTGTATGTATATCTGTTCTCCCATTTCGCACCGGGGCGAAATGCGGAATACTATTGGGCTTGGCATTCCAGTGAGCTGTGGTATACCTTCGGTTCTCTGAGAGATATTCCGGAGCAGCGTGACTGGGAGGAATGGGATTACGAGCTGGCCGACATTGTAACCTCATATTGGACGAACTTCATGAAGACAGGGGATCCCAACGGAGAAGGACTTGCAGAATGGCTGCCCTCCAACTCAGAACAGCTGGCCTACATGAACTTTGGCGAGGAGGACACTCTGGGGTGCGTAACAGACGTTGATGAGCTGAAAGAGCTGATGATTGCGTACTGCGAATCTATCTTTGAGTTTTAAGAAAAATTATTTTAGTAGTGAGTATATAGGAGGTAAGAAAGAATGAGAAGAAAAGTAGCAGCGGCATTATTTGCGGTGTGCGTTATGGCGAACACGGTATCTGCATTCGCATTTGAACAGTATGATTATGAGATGAAGTATCTTTATGATGTGGAATTTGACTGCCTGTGGGCGGACTATCCCACCTTTGGCGAGCTGGTAGGCTTCCAGTCATCCAATGATTTGAATCTGGATCTGTTTATCAACAGTGAATGGGGAGAGCAGACGGCCAAAAATTTCTATACATATATCACATACGCGAAGGATCCCATGAATGAAAATCTGGTTGCGTACTGGGAAAGACAGGGGCTGACCAAGGAGGCATACCTTCAGGAGACTGAGTCTGAGGAAGGGGAAGAGGCCACAGAAGCGGCGGAAGAAGAGACAGAGGCCGCTGTGCCGGATGAGAATGGCATCATCGGTGATTATTATGTATACAGTCCCAGCGGATCGAAGGGGAAGACGGATGTGTCCTATCCCTGCATCATTGTAAACCACGGCGGCGGGGAGCCTGCGTACCAGGCGGAGACCTTCGGATACTGCCAGATTGCGGCCAGAGAAGGCATCATTCTGATCATGGCGGAAAACGAGGAATCCGAAAATCTGTACAATATTCTGCAGAAGGTAAAATCGGAGTATCCCATTGATGAGACAAGAATTTACGCATCTGGTTCTTCTATGGGAGCAATGCAGTCCATCAATCTGGCGGTGGCCTATCCCAACTTGCTGGCTGCCATCACGGAGCTGGATGTGGCTCCGAAATTTGTGGATCAGGAGGAAAACCAGGAAGCGTTCAATGCGGTAAAGGAAGCAGGCCTTGCGGTGGCAAATATCGCCGGACTGGCGGACAAATACGGGGCGTATCCTCTGGATTCAAATGATATGAACAGCGTAAGCGGTTGGAACGATCTGATGACAGTGACCGGAAATGAGGATTACTGTCTGACTTCAGAGGAGAGCGCGGAGTTATCCACCAATTCTCTGAATATCGCAGAGCATATCACCGGAGGAAAATTTGAGGAGACCAGCTTCCTGTATCCCACAAACAATAAGGTTATGGTAAATGATTTTACCAATGCGGACGGCATCAATAATCTGCGGATTATCGTGGTGGACAATAAGGGACATATCCCCAGTGGATATGACGCGGAATACAGTTGGGACTTTATGAAACATTTCAGCCGCAATCTGGAAACCGGTGAGCTGGTTTATACAGAGTAAAAATCGGTGAAAGATAGAAACGGAGATAAGAGACATGAAAAAGAGATATTTGGGAATCATTCCGGTAATGGTGCTCAGTATGGGCTTCACGGCATTTGCCCAGGAGTATGATTACGAGAAAAAGGATTACTGGTATCGGGAGGCGGAGGCGCTTCAGAGCTTTTCCGACTACGATACCATGGAGGATTTGTTTGCCTCTCTGGGGGCTGCAGATGCGGGATATTCCGTGGACGCGTACATCAATTCCCACATGGGTGAGATGATGATGGATGATTGCTGGCATTATGTGGAATGGAGCGATCCCATGGATGAAGAACTGCTGGATTACTGGGAAAATTATGAAGGCGGTATCCGAAAAGAGATGCATCATGTGGGAGATGAGGAATTTGAGTGGGCTAGCTATGTACCTATGTCAGCCTACGAGGAAGCAAACGCGGACAAGACGTACCCGGTCATGGTCGTGTGCCGGGGAGGGGATGATCCCAAATATACGGCAGAATGTTTTGGCTTCGTGCACCATGCGGCCGAGACGCAGGAGTATATTGTGGTGATCCCCACCGACCGGGATCCGGATGCGGTGCAGAGAATGCTGGATGAGCTGAAAGCAGATTATCCGGTGGACGAAAGCCGGATTTATGTAACCGGAAACTCCATGGGAGGGGCGCAGGCCCTGGCCAACGGCTGGGCCTATCCGGAGGTGTTCTCGGCGGTGGTTCCCTTCGGAATCGGCGCACAGAGCAATATGGAGGCAGACGCGCTGGAGAAGGTGGAAGAGATCAAAATGCCCATGTTCTATCTGTACGGCAGCATGGACTGTTATCACAGCTTTCCGATTACGGAGTGCGCGATGAAGGAAGTGAACGACGGCGTGCGGGAGATTAATGAGCTGCTGGCGGCAAACGACTGTGTATTTGAGGAACTGACAGTGGAAGAGGCCGAGGATCTGGTGGAGAACTCCGATGACTACATCAAAAAGATGACAGGGATGAATTTTACGGAGACCTGGAGCGAGGAGCGGGAGGATACCACCTACTACTTCGGAGAATACTGCACTGAGGATGGACAGTCCATGTACCGGGTTGCCATTGCGGAAAACGGAACACACTGGCACTCTCCCTCTTATCCGGAGCTGATCTGGGATTATGTCAGCCAGTTCAGCAGAAATACGGAAACAGGAGAGCTGGTAATTGCGCAGTAACCATGATAGTTGAAAAGGATGGAAAAACAGTATGAGAAAAGGTTTTGTAATGGCAGCGGGACTGATGATGTCGCTGGCAATGGGGATGAGTACACCGGCTGCGGAAGTAATTGTAGGCGGCGAGGTGATCAACACAGAGGATTTATCCGGAGAACAGAAGGCACTTTATGAAGAATACGCCTCAGAGCTGGAGCAGATGAAGGACATTGGAATGGCGGGATCCATCTATGAGACAGATGGCTTTACAGACTACTATAATCTGTACCTGAACACTTGCGTTCTGGGAGTCAAGCAGACAGGTGAGCCGGAAATCACCCAGGAGCTGGTGGACGAGATGAAATCACTGCGTGAGGCTCTGGTCCCGACAGGTGAGGCAAAGGAGGACGTGATCTGGTATATCTGGGATGACGAGATTCCCACAGAGGAGGGAGCGGAAGACTACGACTTTAATACCGCAGCGGATGACAGTGATTTTGTACCCTATATTTGCGCTTATCTGGTGGAAGATCAGAGCGAGGCCAAAGGAAATATTCTGGTTTGCTCCGGCGGAGCGGATCTCTACAGAAGTAATAATAATGAGGGAGATCCCACCTGTGCTTTCTTCAATAGCATCGGATACAATGCGTTTCTGGTCAATTACAGGGTAAGTCCCTATGCATCCGTAGACGCTACTCTGGATGTACAGCGGGCTATTCGCTATCTGCTTTATCACGGAGAAGAGTACGGTATCGGCGCACTGGATAAGATCGCCACCATGGGCTACTCAGCCGGAGCGATGCACTGCTATGGGCAGGCCATCGCGTTCAGTGGAACGATAACTCCCGATTCTGTCTATCCGGATTATGCGTGTGATGAGATTGACCAGGTGGAAGCTGATGTGGATGCCACTATCATTGTCTATGCGGCGGGTATGCCTCACGATACACAGGGAAATCCGGTGGATATTTCTACTCCGGTTATGCTGCTTGAGGACGGGGATCCCAATAAGACGGAGGAACTCCCGGCATTCTTCTTTGCGGGTGCGTCAGGCCATTTCGCATCTGGTTTTTGTGTGCAGGCGTACTCCACATTGAATCCTCTGACGGAATGTGAACTGCATATGTATGCGGGAATCGATGGGCCCTTCGGCTTGGGAACTGAGTATGAGGGGGCCGATCAGATGCGGGATCAGATCGAGGCGTTCCTCGATGTGGAATTCGGATATCGGACGCGGATAAAAGAATAGAAAAATACAAGAATTAATTGCTTAGTCGAAGGATTGTCGCAAAACTCCCAATAACGGAGATAACTGCGGCAGTCCTTCTATTTTTTTAGCCGGTTCGCGTGCTCGGGGGCTACACGGACCCGAATTACTTCAGCTATCTTTTTAAGAAGAATTTCGGAGTGGCCCCCAGTGTATACGGGGCTTGCCGCCGGAGGGCAGCGGCAGTATAAAAGGAGAGTGGGGGAGAAACAGGATCTCCCTCACTCTTCGTTCCACATGGCCCGGATTTCCTGGGCGGTGGGCAGGTCTGCCTCGTTAGCCAGTTCCATCTCCTCTCCCCAACTGCTCATCTCATCCAGAAAGGCCTGGTCGGTCATGGCGGAGACAATGCTGTCGCGGTAATAATCCAGTCCCTCCCAATCCGGAGAAAATTCCTCGGTCATGAAGATAATCTGATAGGACTGGGCCGCGTCATCAAAATAGTAGATGGTGCCCGGCTCGGCCTCCGCCATGGCAGCCCGGAATTCTTCCGACAGCTGGGAGCTGTCATTCCAGAACAGGACATCCGGAAGCTCATACTGCCAGGAACTGCCCACGCCAAGGGTCTGCAGTTCTTCATTCGCTCCCACTTCCTCCACCAGGTCGGCCAGGCTCTCGCCCTTCTCCAGCCGATCCCGGTAACCGTTGTAGATGGCATCGGCGTCAGTCCAGGCCGCCTTTTCTTCCTCTGTGGCGTCCTCGTCCAGCTCCTCTGTGTTGGGAACTGAGATGTATTCCAGCAGGGTGGTATGCTCCTGGATGTAGCTGGTCAGCTCCTCCTGGGTGATGGCCTCTTCCAGTTCCGCTTTTTTCTCATCGTAGAGAATACTGATTTTGGTGGAATGGGTCAGCACATCCCGGAAGTCATCCTCTCCAATGCCAAAATCTTCGTAGTATCTGCCGTATCCCAGCTCATTCCAGTAGCGCTCCAGCGTTTCGTCAATGGTTTCCTCCTCAGAAGCGCGCAGGCTCAGGCCGGATTGGGCAAATTCCTCCTCCACGGCCAGATATTCTTTTGCGCTGTTTTTGGCTTCCGCCAGAATCCAATCCTCCGCGGTCATTCCCTCGATCTCATTTTCCCACAAATTTTCGGTGCCTCCGTTGATGCTGCAGGCACTGTTGTAGGCTTCCACGGTGAGCCAGGCAAACATGCCCTGGGAAATCTCCGCTTCCGCCGCCTGGGCGGGAATCGCGCCCAGCAGGATGGCTCCTGCGGTGATGAGAACCTTTGCTGTATGTTTCATGTCTTAGCCTCCTTCAGGTGTGATATTGAGAGCGAAGCGGCACCTGCCAAATGTCTATGCATACAGGCAGGGCTGTCCGGATCACTGCTCGCGGGAATAAAAAGTGCGCCGCAAAACTTTTGCTTTGCGGCGCCGCTTGCGATTCATTCCTTAGAAGCGCTGATTTGGTCAGCACCTCTTCCATTTAATGCCAGGGACGGCAGGAGCCTTGTCCCAGACATGAGCTCTTGAGATTTAACCCTCCTGGGCTGCTTCGGTTTCCGGAACCTCTTCTTCCACTGCCGTCTCAGCTTCCTGGGGCTCCTCAGCTGCCTGAGGACCATAGGTGGCAACACGCTCGTCATTGATGACGCCGGACCAGTTCAGACCGAACGCAACGTCGTAGGTATTTCCTTCAGAGTCCACATAGCACTCCATATCCATGGGAACGTCCTCGTACTGGGCTTCCACGGTCTCCATGTTGGCGGGCTGTTGCATGGGAAGAAGTCCGGAAGGCTCGGTTACGCCTGCGATGACTTCCACAGCTGCCTGATCAGAGATACCATAGCCCACGATGATGGCATCAGCCAGAGGCTCTACCTCAGTCCAAACGAGAGGCTTGGTCTCTCTCATGTAAACAACCACCGGCTTGTCGCCCATCAGCTCTTTCGTCTCCTCCAGAGTATCCAGCATGTACTCGTTGGTGGCGGTTACGCTCTTGCCCTTGTAGGAACGGTTCTCCACTTCGTCTGTGTAAACGAACTCGCCGGTCTCGGAATCGATGAACTGCTTTCCGGGGTCATTGGCGATGGCAGTCTCTCTGGCGGTGTCCGCAGTGTACTCGCGGTACTGCAGGGAGATGGGAACATATCCGTTTCCGCCGGCTTCCAGATCCTCGGTGCTGTATCCGGAACCGGTGTCGGGGCTGGACATACCGATGATGGCAAAGTCTGCTTCTTCGGGATTATCAGTTACATTAAAGTACTGCTCCAAAGCGGGAACACTCACGCTGGGAGTTGTCACTGTGGTCACCACGCGGGTTTCCTCATCGGTGGTTTCCTCGGTGTAGCTGGGAACGTAAACAGTCTTCTTCTCAGCGGACTCGTCATACTGGGAAATGATATTTCCAGCGTTCTTCAGCATTACAACAGATTTCACCTGAGCCTCATAGCCCTTGGCCATGAGATCAGCATTTCCTACGGTGGCAACTGTCTCATCCACATTCAGGTAGCCATCCTCAAACAGGCCCATGTTGAACGCGTTGGTGAGAATTCTTCTGGCGGACTCGGCAAAACGGCTGTCAGCAAATTCCTGACCCTGCTCTTCCACCATGATGTCATATGCTTCCATAACCGGAGCCACTTCGTTGTTTCCGCCGAACTGGTCCATGCCGGCCATCAGGCACTTGTAGATACGCTCTGCAACGGTGATGTCCTCAACACCCCAGCACTTGCCCTGGAATACGGCGTCATTGTCAGCATCTGCGGTGATCATCCAGTCTGTGCAGACAACGCCATCGTACTCATACTCGCCCCGGAGGAGCTCGTTGATCATATAGTTGCTGAAGCCATTACCCACGTTCTCGCCGCTGGGATCCTGGTCGTAGCTGATGGTGTAGTAGGGCATTACAGCGGCTGCCACGCCGGTGGAGCCTTCCAGAGAAAGAGCGCCCTCAGTGAAGTTTCTGATCTGCTCATCGAAATCATCTCCGGGATATACGGCATATTTACCGAAACCGTAGTGACCGTCACGGCCGCCCTCCTCGGGTCCGCCGCTGGGCCAGTGCTTGATCATGGCAACGATGGACTCATCGCCCCAGCCGAGATCATTGCCCTCATCGTCAAAGGTGGACTGATAGCCGTCCACGATGGCTCTGGACAGATCTACCGTCAGATCGGTATTCTCGCCGAAGGTTCCGTTTACACGGCTCCATCTGGGCTCACTGGCCAGGTCGATCTGGGGAGAGAGCGCAGTGGTGAGACCGAGAGCGCGGTACTCGATGGCAACCACATTTCCGTAATCCTTCACCAGTTCGGGATCGTAGGTGGCTGCCAGACCCAGGGTTCCGGGCCACTGGGAGATGGCGCCGGACTCTCCAGCTACGTACTGAACAGAGGTGTCGGAGGATGCCTCATGACGGGGATCACTGCTGTTGTTGCAGGGGATACCGTAGGGATCCAGCTCCTCCACGATAGCCTCCAGATTGTTGTGCCACTTTGCGGCCACCTCAGGGCTGGCAACGGTAGTCACCAGAATGTGGCGGATCTTGTTGGTGGTGATGGCGTCCATGGTGGTGGTGCCGTCCTGGGTGCGGGCCCGCTCGTCAATACCGGAGCCGGACACATCCTCGCTGGTTACCGCGGTGTGGGCGCTGTAGAGCATCAGCCCTGCAATGGACTCAATGCCGTCTCTGCCGTCTGCCACCATCTTTTCCGCCAGATCAGTGGCTCTGGTGGTGGTGTCAAGACGCCAGTCCTCGTAGGGATCCAGCTCCCCGTTCCGGTTCAGATCCTTGAACGCGTATCCGTCATCCTCCAGAAGCGTAATGCCGGAGTCAGGTGAGTAGGTCAGGGTGGGGCCCCCATCCTGAGTTACTTCCGTGTAGCCGTACTCCGTATCCGTCACCTCATACTTGGCTCCGGCGTCCTCAGCGTATACGGCGGAGGACAGGGTACCCATGGCCATCGCAGCGGTCAATGCGCAGGATACAACCTTTTTAGCAGTTTTCTTC
>DBFBJF010000296.1:0-3268 GCA_048203265.1 Candidatus Merdiplasma sp. | reverse complement strand
GGAAAAACAGAAGAATCCACACCGCTATATTCAGCCACAGAAATTCCCTTCCATATGCAGTTAACCCTTCCTGTATCGATTGCTCTTTTTTCGACCTTAAAAAACGTACCACTCAATCTCCTCCTGCCCTGTTTGCTCCGGCACCTCCATCTGATTTTCTGTAAGCAGAAGCAAATCCGTGTGTATCACCTCCTCGGGCCGCTCCTTTCCGTCATACAAATCTTTCAGATATTTTACCGCTTCATATCCCATCTCATACTGATCCTGCCAAACCACCGCAGAATAAACACCGCTCTCAATCATGGGTGCCAGATCCTCATAATAATCCATTCCCACAATGCAGTATTGATTCTGTGAAAATCCATTTTCTTCCAGGATTTTCCAGCAATAGTGTGAGGATACCCCCTCCGCGCAGGCAATTACATTAATACCGGGATTTTCCCGCAGTACCTTTGGCAGCTCATTTCCCAGAACGAGGGCACTGGATCTTCCCTCCACAACCGGGCCAACCTCCAGCAAAGAAGTATCCTCCATGGCATCCAGAAGCCCCTGCATTCGCTCCTGCTGATTGGAATTATTCTCGTAGGAGACCACAAAACATACACTCTTTTTCTCCTGCTTCATGTCATTCAGCACCTCTCCCGCCATCTTCCCCACTTCATAGTTATCGCTTCCAATGTAACAGTTCCTGGCGCTTCCAGAAAGGTCGCTGTCCACAAACACCACAGGGACTCCTCTATCTTGGGCTTCAAGAATCACAGCTTCTGTATCCGGGGACGGTACCATTCCTCCTGTGATAATTCCATTGACCCCCGACAGCAGCGCATATTTTAACGCTTCCGCCTGGCTGTTTTCCGCATCCTGTGTATATAAAATACATTTCGTATTGGTATTCAAATCTTCGTCCGCCTGAAGGACGCCTCTGGCAATTTTTCCCCATTTTTTTGGCGCAACAAAGGCAAATTTCGCCTCATATCCTTCCTGCGGTATCTTCGCGCTCTCCTGCAGTGCGGCGCACCCTGTCAACGTTCCGGCTGCAGCCGCACAAAGGAATATCCGCCCCAGTCCTCGTCTCATCCGCTTTCCTCCCCGGCTAGTTTCCTCTCCTATTTTTTCTTATCCTCATCCGCCATATCGGTCTGCCCTTCTCTGCCTGTATGCAGGGCAAAAGCAGAAAACCGCAGTACCATTTCACGCCGGAATGTGCTGCGATTTTCTGCTGTGATTGCTTAACAGACCGTTACTTTTCTGTCAATATTCTCTGTTACTGTTCTCCATTCATCAGATCCACCATCGTCTGGTCATCCAAAATTACGCACTGACTGTTCACATCGAAGACCATCGTGCTGTTCTCCTGCTCGGAGTAGGGGATCCACTCCAGGCCTTCCTGGCTGGGATCACCGGTGTAGGCGAAGTTCACCCAGGACTGCGCCACCACATCCTGCATATCCAAGGCCGTCTGATCTCCGCCGGTGGCGATGGTCAGCTCCGGCAGCTCCACATTGTGGAATACATAGATCAGTTCCGCGCAGTGGAACGGCGTCACCCCTCCGTTAACCGGAGCTTCATAGGCAAACAGATAATTATAAACCGGCGCTGTGCCGCTGGCAATCTTATCGTTAAGGGCAGACCGCACGTTGTTCCGGTAGGAAGGCGCATAGAAGTAAGCATCCGCCAGCTTCTTCTCCGGGAAGAGCCGCTCAAATTCTTCCGCGATGGCTTCCGCATTGTCACCGTACATCTCTGTCAGGTTGGCCATGGTTTCTTCCTCTGTCCACTCGTTTTTCCGTCCGTCACCGATGAATACCGTACTGTTTCTCTCACTGAAGTTTGTCCCGGCAATAAAGGGAATATCTGACGCGAAATCACAGTAATCTGTCATGACATAAACATCATCCTGCAGCGGGCGCCAGCTGATATTCCGTCCCACCTCTTCTTTTACTCTTTCCAGAGCCGCATCGGCAGCCTCCAGAAGATCAAAGTAAGGCATGGTCTGCAGTTCATCCACCTGTGATTCATCCAGTCCCAGATTCTCCAGCGTATACTGGGTGATCCGCTTTGATTCCTCCGGAAGAAGAACGCTTGCTGTTCCGCTGCTCTCCGCGATAGCTTTATGGAAAAGGCCTTCCGCTTCCGGCATATGCATCAGGGTCACAACCTTTCCGGAACCGCCGGACTGTCCAAAGATGGTCACATTATCCGGATCTCCGCCGAAAACTTCAATATTTTTCTGGATCCATTCCAGAGCCGCAACGATGTCCGCCATTCCCGTATTTCCGGAATTCTCATACTTTTCTCCATAATCTGACAGATCCAGGCATCCCAGCACATTCAGCCGGTGATTTAAGGTCACCACTACCACATCGCCAAACTCACTCAGATTTTTTCCATCGTATGCCACCGTCTCATTGGCCGCTCCATTTGCGAAAGCGCCGCCATGCAAAAACACCATAACCGGCTTCTTCGCATCCTGATCCAGGCTCTGGGTCCACACATTCAGATACTGGCAGTCCTCATTGTGGGCATAATAGCGGTGCGGCCACACAAACTCATCCGTGGATACTTCCGTAATATCGTTGGTGGGGCAGGCCGGACCGTAAACCTGTGCATCCTTCACCCCCTCCCAGGGTTCCACCGGTTGGGGCTGTTCAAACCGCTCTGCCGTTGCGTACTGAATTCCCAGGAAGGAAAAGGTATCCTCATTCATAAACCCCCTCAACAGGCCTTCCTCCACCTGTACGATGGGTGGATTCATAGCGCTGTACTCGGCAGTCTCCTCACTGGCAAACGCCGCTGTCGCAAATACGCTTAAAACCGATGCCGCCGCCAAACCGATTGCCGTCAAGAAACGTTTTCTGTTTTTTCCCATATAAACCTCCTTCATTCTCACATTACACCGAATTCTTTCTCAGGGGGCCCTCCTTAAGATACCTTTATTGTATCATCTTTTTCTCTAATCTGATTTGCACATATTTGCAAAAGCATTGCAATTTTTTGACCACGCAGTTTCAAGAGAAATATTTTTAAACATCGTACCTCCACCTAAAAACGCTGTATTTTTTATAATCTGTGAATGACACCTCCTTCCATTTCATAAACCTCGTCACAGAGAACATCGATATCCTCCCGGTTGTGGCTGGCCAGAATAATCAGCTTATTTTCCTCCTTCATTTTTAATAAAAGTTCTCTGATTTCCTTCACTCCGTTTTTATCCAGACCATTCATAGGTTCATCCAGGATCAAAATTCCAGGGTCTTCCATAATGGCC
>DBFBJF010000295.1:0-7172 GCA_048203265.1 Candidatus Merdiplasma sp. | reverse complement strand
TTTATAAAAATAAGCGGGGAAAAATCGTGGTTTATTGCTAATTTAGAGGAATTTTCTGTTACTGGGGAGCGGTGAATTTTGATACAATATACTTGGGAAGTACGAATGAAATCAGCGCTTCCCGAAACGGATGGGGGATACAGATGAAGGTATTATTAGCAGATGATAATCCGCTGATTCTGGAGCGCTTCTCCAGGATGGTGGATTGGAAAAAACAGGGATTTGAGACCTTGCTGACAGCGGTGGATGGAAAGATGGCGCTGCAGAAATTTGAGAAAAATAAGCCGGAGCTGGTGATCACAGATATTCAGATGCCGAAAATGACCGGAATTGAGCTGGCCGAACAGATAAAAAAAGAATATCCGGAGACGGTATTTTATTTCCTGACAAGCTACGAGGAGTTTTCCTATGTGAAATCGGCCCTGGAGTTGGGAAGCTGCGGCTATCTCTTAAAACATGAGACCACGAAAGAGAAGCTGGAAAAGATTCTGGAGGAAGCCAAAAAGGAGATTCGAAAGCGAACGCTTCACACCCGCTATACGGCGGAGGCAGCTCTGTTCAAGCTGATCCAGAGCGAAGAAGAAGGAAAGATGGCCTCCGGAACGGAGGACTGTGAACTCAGCCTGCCGGACCGGTATGATATGTTCTGGCTGATTCAGGATCATATCTATCCGGTGATGGAGGAACTCTTTCATGTGAAGGGAAAGCGGATCAGCGCAAAAGAGGTGACGGCATCCTGCTACCGGGTTTTGCCGGAACTGGCAGCGGTGCTCTCCTGTGATTCCTGGTCCTTTCTGTGCCTTTTGAAATCGGGCAGGCCGGTGGCGGAGAACGTCTATGAATTAAAAAGAAAGCTGGCGGAGCAATACGGAACCACCTTTTCTGTGCTGATTATCGCCACAGACGCGCCGATTGGCGTCTGCGCGGAGAAATACAGCCGCTCCAGGGACGCGCGGAAACAGAAAATATTTAATCCCCAGTCTTTCGTGGTACATATGGAGTATGCCGGACATTCCAGGCGTATCAAGACGCCGCTGGATGAAAAGAAAGCGGATGGATGGCTGAAAGAGAGACAGATGGAAAGGCTGGGAGCGTGGGTGGATGAGAACTACATGCAGGCCCTGGAGGCCAGGGACTGGGAGCGGTTTGAACAGCTTACCAGGTATCTGGGCACCCGGCTGCTGGAGTACAGTGATAAAGTGGTGAATTTCCAGAAGGGGGAAGCTCTGCTGTCCCTTGGGCCGGAGGACCTTAACAGCTGGTATGACGCGGGCTCCATCTACCAGTGGATGAGAAGAAAGCTGTCCGAACTGGCTAGGGTACTGGAGCGGCAGCAGGTGCACCAGTATTCGGAGATTGTAAACAGGGCCATCGGGTATGTGCACCGGAACTATACCAACTGTGAATTGAGCGTGGAGATGATCGCGGAGAAGCTGAAGATAAGCGCCAACTATCTGAACACTGTGGTGAAAAAAGAGACCGGGGAGACCCTGTGGCGCATTGTCATAAAAGTGCGCATGGAACGGGCGCGGGAGCTGCTGAGCATGGGAAACGACCGGATGGCGGAGGTGTGCCGCATGTCGGGATACAGCAGTATGTCCTATTTTTCCAAAGTATTTAAGGAAACCTATGGAATGTCGCCGCTGGAATACAGGAGAAGCAAGCAATGAAACAGAATACCATTACCAGGAAACTGATGCTGAGAATATTGATCATAGGAGGGTTGGCTCTGCTGGGGATCGGCCTGGTGTTTCCCAGTGTTTTTTATCATGTGATGAAGCCCCATTTTTATAAGCAGATATCCAGCGTGGCCAGTTCCGGGGCTCTCAGACAGAGCTATATCTGGAATAAAAACAGCCAGCTCCATGAAATCGCCACCAGTGCCAGAGTCAGCGAGGCTGTTCAGGAGTATTACGCGGGAAACGGGGAGAAGGAGGATGCGAAGGAGGCAATCCTGGAGTATCTTCCGGTGATCCACAGCGGGTTAAACGCTCAGGAGGAGCAGAACGAGGAGAACGGCTATATTGTATTCAGCAACTATCTGCTGCTGTTTACGGACCAGGGAGACCTGTTTTATTCCCCGGACGCCCAGTGGACGGCGGATATTTTCCGGGAATCGGACTGGTACAGAACCTTTGACCGCAGCCAGGAGATCCGGGGACACATTCCGGTGATCGGAAAGGAGGAGACGGGGCAGTTTTTCTGTGTGGTGGAATCCTTCTGGGCCGGCGGGATACACTGCTTTGCCGTCAATATGGTGATGGCGGAGGAAGTGCTGATGCAGCTGTCAGAGTTTGAGGACTTCGGGCTTCGGGACTACCTGATTTACTGTAACGGGGAGGTGCTCTACAGCAGCCAGGATGAGTCCGTCATCGATCTGGACGCATGTCCCCAGTATCTGTTTCAGGGAAAACAGTATGAGACGCTGATGTGGGAAGATGCGGATGAGACGGTGTTTGCGGTTCTTTGCACCTATGTGGACGAGGACTTCCGGCTGGTGGTCCGCGTGTCGAAAGAGCAGATCCTGGAGCCCTACTTCGGCGCGTTCCGGTATTTTCAGATAATGCTGTGGGGAGTTACCCTTCTGCTGCTGGTGGCTTTTGGCATTTCCCTGAAAAGTACGCTGCACCGGCTGAAAAAGCTGGAGAAAAGTATGAATGGCGTCCGGAACGGTACCTGCGAAGAGATTGCGGAGGAGGATGGGGAAAATGATGAGATCAGCAGTCTCACCAACACCTTCCATATGATGCTGGACAAACTGAGGAAAGATCAGGCCAGGGAGGAACAGATGCAGTACATGCTTCTGGTGTCCGCCATCGATCCCCACTATATCTACAATACGCTCAATACAGTGACCGCCCTGGCGGAATTGGGGCGCTGCCAGGAAGTGGTGGAGGTAAATAATGCCCTGATCGGAACGCTGAAGGATCGGTTAAAGATGAAAAATTATAAAACCTTTGACACGGTGCAGGCAGAGAGGGAGACACTGGAACAATATATGGTGATCCAGCGGTATCTGTGCTGGGCGAAGATTCAGTTTTCCTTCCAGGTCAGTGAGGAGGATCAGAACCTGCTGATTCCGAAGAATATTATCCAGCCGCTGGTGGAGAACGCTATTAAGCACGGGATCCTTTGCCGGGATGACGATGAGATCAAGGAGGGAAAAATTGACGTGACGGTGGAGGGATGCGGAGAGCAGATCCGGATCACGGTACAGGACAACGGCGCCGGCATGGAGGAAGAGACGGTACAGCGCTTCTTTTCCCGGGAGCCCGGCCCGGTTCCGGAAGGGGATGTGTCGCACATCGGCGTGAATAATGTGCGGATGCGGTTAAAATATCTTTACCGGGGAAATTATGAGATGACTGTGGACAGCAGAAAGAATGAGGGAACGGTGATTCGGATTGTGCTTCCAATCCGAAGTGAAATATCTGGGGCTTATCTGTTTTAAAACCTTCTAAAAAGTGATATGATAAGGAATATCTGTGAGAAAGGAAAAGGCAAGACTTCATGAATCGATCGAAAGGCATAAACCGACTTTTTCTGGCGATGGTGCTGGTATCCCTGGCCAGCCCCTTTCTGTTGGGAAGACTTTTAGAGGGAATGAACATTTATCAGAATTTTGCCATCAGCCAGCTTATTTTTTTGCTACCGGTGCTGATCTATATTCTGTGCTGCAGGGGAGAGATACTGGGGGAGCTTCAGATCCGGTGGCTGGGGCTTTCCGAGATTTTGATGGTGCTGCTCCTGGGAATTCTGCTTCTTCCGGTGGTAACCTGGATTAATCTGATTTCCATGATGTTTGCCCAGAATTATGTGGCATCCACCCTGGCCGAGACGGAGAGCAGCGCCCTGGCGCTGAATTTTTTGTATGTGGCTCTGATCCCGGCGGTGTCGGAGGAGTTTATGTTCCGCGGCGTGTTCTTTCATGGATACCGGGGAGCGGGAATCTGGAAGGCGGCCCTTTGCTCCGGGCTCTGCTTTGGGCTGATGCATCTGAATTTGAATCAGTTTTGCTACGCTTTTGTGCTGGGGGTGATCCTGGCGATTCTGGTGGAGGCCACCGGAAGTCTGTTCTCCTCCATGCTGGTGCATATGGTGATCAATGGCAGCAGCGTGCTCTCCCTGGCGGTTACCTCCCAGGTGAATTTGCCGGAGGGGACGGGGGAGGCGGTCTATACCGTGACCCGGGGCGACATGATGATGGCGCTGGGATTTTACACCATCTGGGCTGTGATTTTCGGAATGCTGGCGGTTCTGGTGATCCGCTGGCTGGCCAGACACTCCGGCCGGGGAGAGCATATGCGCCGGGTATTCCGGGGCGGGACGGGGAGAAGCCGCAGAATCTTCACCCCCTGCCTGGCTGCGGCGGTGCTGATCTGCGTGGGCTATATGGTGAGCATGGAATTTCTGCTGTAGCGCTGTGGGGAAGAGGAAACGGAGCAGGAGCAGCCTGCGGGACGGATAAGGAGGAATAGGGTGAATTTTACGCATTTGCACGTCCATACGGAGTACAGTCTGCTGGACGGATCCAATAAAATCAAGGAATATGTGGCCAGGGTGAAGGAGCTGGGGATGGACAGCGCCGCCATCACGGACCACGGGGTGATGTACGGGGTGATCGATTTCTACCGGGCGGCCAAGGAGGCCGGCATCAACCCCATTTTGGGCTGTGAGATTTACGTGGCGCCCGGTTCCCGGTTTGACCGGGAGGGAGGAAAGGGAACCCCGGATGACCGCTATTATCACCTGGTTTTGCTGGCGGAGAACAATCAGGGTTACGCCAATCTGATGAAAATTGTGTCCAAGGGGTTTGTGGAGGGTTTTTATTACAAGCCCCGGGTGGACCTGGAGGTGCTGCGGGAGTACCACGAGGGGATCATTGCCCTGAGCGCCTGCCTGGCCGGCGAGGTGCAGCGCAACCTGGTGCGGGGATTCTATGAGGAGGCCAGGGAAGCGGCCCTGCGCTATGAGGAAATTTTCGGAAAGGGAAACTTTTTCCTGGAGCTTCAGGATCACGGGATCCCGGAGCAGAAGATGGTCAACCAGCAGCTCCTGCGCATGAGCCGGGAGCTGGACATCGATCTGGTGGCCACCAACGATGTTCATTATACTTATGCGGAGGACGCGGCAGCCCACGATATTCTGCTGTGCCTTCAGACGGGAAAAAAGCTGGCGGATGAGGACCGGATGCGCTATGAGGGGGGACAGTACTTTGTAAAGTCTCCCCAGGAGATGGCGGAGCTGTTTCCCTACGCGCCCCAGGCACTGGAGAATACCTGGAAGATCGCGCAGCGCTGCCATGTGGAGATCGAATTCGGAGTGACGAAGCTGCCTCGTTTTGACGTACCGACCCAGTATACGGCCTGGGAGTACCTGAATCTGCTGTGCCGTCAGGGACTGGAGCAGCGCTACCATCCGGTGACGAAGGAGCTGGAGGAGAGGCTGAATTATGAGCTGGATGTCATCAAAACCATGGGCTATGTGGATTATTTCCTGATTGTCTGGGATTTCATTCGGTATGCCAGGGAACATGACATCATGGTGGGGCCCGGCCGGGGATCGGCGGCCGGCAGCCTGGTGGCCTACACGCTGGGGATCACCAAGCTGGATCCCATCAAATATAATCTGCTCTTTGAGCGGTTCCTGAACCCGGAGCGGGTGTCCATGCCGGATATCGACGTGGACTTCTGCTTTGAACGGCGCCAGGAGGTCATCGACTATGTGGTGGAAAAATACGGCAAGGACCGGGTGGTACAGATCGTCACCTTTGGTACTCTGGCGGCCCGGGGCGTGATCCGGGATGTGGGCCGGGTGATGGACCTGCCCTATGCCCTGTGCGATACCATCGCCAAGATGGTGCCCAATGAACTGAACATTACCATTGACAAAGCGCTGCAGATGAGCCAGGAGCTGCGCACCATGTATGAGACGGACGAGCAGATCCATACGCTGATCGACATGGCAAAGCGGCTGGAAGGGCTGCCCCGGCATACCTCTATGCACGCCGCGGGCGTGGTGATCAGCCAGAAGTCGGTGGATGAGTATGTGCCCCTGGCGAGAGCTTCCGACGGAACCATTATCACCCAGTTTACCATGACTACCCTGGAGGAGCTGGGCCTGCTGAAAATGGACTTCCTAGGCCTTCGCACCCTGACGGTGATACAGAACGCGATGCGCATGGCGGAAAAGAGCAGCGGGAAAACCATCGACATGGACCGGATCGATTATGATGACAAGGCGGTTCTGGCTTCCCTGGGAACGGGGAAGACGGACGGGGTCTTCCAGCTGGAGAGTACGGGAATGAAGAACTTCATGAAGGAGCTGAAGCCCCAGAGCCTGGAGGATGTGATCGCAGGCATTTCCCTGTACCGCCCCGGCCCCATGGATTTTATTCCCCAGTATATCAGGGGAAAGAATCATCCGGAGACGATTACCTATGACTGTCCCCAGCTGGAGCCTATTCTGGAGTCCACCTACGGGTGTATTGTGTACCAGGAGCAGGTGATGCAGATTGTGCGGGAGCTGGGAGGTTATACGCTGGGCCGCAGCGACCTGGTGCGCCGGGCCATGAGCAAGAAAAAGGCGGCGGTGATGGCAAAGGAGCGGCAGAACTTTGTCTACGGGAATCCGGAGGAAGGCGTTCCCGGCTGTATGGCCAACGGCATCAGCGAGGAGACCGCCAACAAGATTTTTGATGAGATGACAGACTTTGCCAAGTACGCCTTCAACAAGTCCCACGCCGCGGCCTACGCGGTGGTGGCTTACCAGACGGCCTGGCTGAAATATTATTATCCGGTGGAGTACATGGCGGCCCTGATGACCTCCGTGATCGACAATCCGGGGAAGGTGGCGGAGTATATTATGAGCTGCCGGCAGATGGGGATCCGGATTCTGCCGCCTGATATTAATGAGGGGGAGAGCGGCTTCTCCGTAAAGGACGGGGAGATCCGCTACGGCCTCTCGGCCATCAAGAGCGTGGGCCGTCCTGTGATCGAGGCGATCCTGGAGGAGCGCAGAGCCGGAGGAAAGTTCACGGATCTGCGGAATTTCGCGGAGCGCGTTTCCGGAAAGGATGTGAACAAGCGCACGGTGGAGAGCTTTATTAAGGCAGGCGCTTTTGATAGCCTGGGGGGCACCAGAAAGCAGCTGATGATGGTGTACATGCAGGT
>DBFBJF010000294.1:0-3076 GCA_048203265.1 Candidatus Merdiplasma sp. | reverse complement strand
TGAAAGATACCAGCTTTTCCTCTACAATAGATTTCATCATACAGTCTCCTTTATATGTTTTCTCGCAACTAACATCATAAAGAAAAACTGTATGATTGGGAAGTGGGGATTTGCTCTGCTTCCCTTTTTATTTTAGAAGTGTTTCCCATCTTTGCCAATGATAATTATACACTAACTTTCTTTATTTACGCTTCTACTTATACTTTTTAGTTGTGTAAAAGCTTTCTCTCTCATCAAACAGGGATGATACTCCGATTTGGACAAGAATAAAAAAATGATAGGAATAGCAGAAAAGTTTTCTGGTATTCAGATAGTCAGAAAAGAACATACAGCGGCAGTTTCCGTGAAACACTGCTGTCCGTACTGACAGCATAATACGTTATCTCTCAAAATGCAATTCTTTTTTAAGTCAAATCGAAAACACATTTACATCCTGCTCCCAAAGGCGGTATAATACAGAATACCTTGTTTACCCGGGAGAAGAAACATGAATATAAAAAATTTCGCTGCAGGAGGCATCATCCTTCTGGCTCTGTCCGGTATCATCATCAATTATACCGGATCTCTCCGCCAAAATCAGGCAGAGCAGCAGCCTTCCAAATCCATTTCTGAAATGACCTTTGACGAACGGGATGAGCGGTACGCCATGTTAAAGGCCGAGTTTAAGAATTACGACATGCTGGAAAGCGATGATATCATCAGCCTGGTGCAGGATCATGAATTTCTTGCCGGAGGTTTGCGCTGCTATTCCACAGGCCCGGATATTGACGGTATCGCCCTGCCGCCAGGCTTCTATAACGTCACTTCCGGATCGGGGGCTAAGACCACCTTTACGGTAGATAACACGGAGCAGTATTTCATCCTTGAGATAGATTATGAGACCAAAACCTTGAAAGTCAGGCCCGCCACCAGAGATGAAACCTATACAGAAATGCCGTATTAACAGGAGGTCTTCCCTTCTGACAGGCAAACCATCCTCCGGAAACAGAACAGTGAACGGTTCCGTTCCCGGAGGATCCATTTGATCGGACAAAACTTCTGGCAAGGGGCAGAACTTCCCGCCGCTTTTCCTGCCGACCTGCCCTCTTTCTTTTTTCTTAAACCTCCACCCGCTCCACTTCTTTCATGATAATCAGATGATCGCCTCTGGAAATATGCTCTGTCTCCAGCCCATTCATCTCCATGATACGCTTTGGCGTGGTGTAATATTTCCTGGCAATATCCCACAGGCAGTCTCCATCCTGCACAATATACCCCACAATGCCCGGGAGATTCTGTATCATCTGAAGATCCAGCTCCTTCTCCCCAATGTCCGCGATGCAGGTCTGTTTGTGGGGACGCACCACCAGCAGATCCATGCGCACGGTGGCTCTCACCTCAATCTCCTCGCTGTCCGCCATGGTGGTGGAGAGCTGTTCCAGGCCCGCGTTCAGATTATAACGGCATTCTTCATCCAGCCCCGGAACATCGGCAAAGTGGGAAAAGGGAATACTTCCCGACAGCACGGCAAAGGGCATGGTATCATCCGCTGATACATAGAGGATTTCCACCATCAGGGCGCCCTCTATCTTCAGCCCGGTTTCTTCCATCTGCACATCATCAATTTTGATGACTCCCTGGCTGTTGCAAATCTGGAGAATCCTGGGCTTGGTTCCCTCCGCCCGGATCCGCCCCACTGCCCGCAGCCGGGATCCGTTGCGCATCACCATACTTTCGTACAGCTCCTCCCGGGTAAAGATCTCCAGTTCCTTCTCCGGGGAGAAAATGTCCTCCAGAATCTCCATTTCCCGGTTGGCATACAGTTTAATATCCAGATCCAACGTTCCCTCCAGGTGGATGATCCGCTCCTCGCCGTCCATATCCTCCCGGGCCTGGATCTCCATCTGGCCCAGGCTCACCCCAACGTCCGCCACCAGTTCCGGTGTGCAGCCTGACACGTCCAGCTCTCCCCTGACGGGCAGCGTATGCTCCATCCACTGTTTTGTCCCATTTTCGTCCCGCCCATCGTAAAGAACGAAGATGAACAGTTCCCCTTCCACCAGAAGCTTTCCGTCCATCACATGAATCTCACTGCTGCGAAGCTGCACATTTTCCCAGAGGATCTCCTGAATGTCCGGCTTGTTCGAGGGAAGCAGAATCTCCTCCTTGATGCGGACAATATCCTTTTTCTGTACCTCCAGCTGCATAAATTCCAGTTTTTTCTTCTTCTGGCACAGTTCCAGATCACTCTTCGCCTCCACCGCCGCGCTCATATCATAAATCTCATCCGTCACCGCCGTGAAGGTGAGCAGACCGCGCATACTCAGTTTTCTGGAATTAATCATCACCACATTCAGGTCCTCAATCTCGCAGGCCAGGCTCACATTATCCCCTGCCTCCAGACCGTCCATGCTGATGTACTCGTCAAACTTCAGCTGATTATCCAGTCTATGTATCTGGCGTTCCTCCGTGTCATCCATGTAGAGTACCCCCACCTGCACATAGCCTTTCAGCAGGAACCGCCCGTTTTCCGACCGGGTGTTCTCGATCACCGTCTTCTCCTTGGTCTGGATAATCTGCTCCACATCTGGCTTTGCATCCGGCACATTAAAGTCTTCCTCCAGCGTAATCTGATTCACCGCCCGTTTTGCCTGGCGGTACATATGGATATTCTTTTTCAGGACTTCCATCTTTCTATGACGCTCCTTCCACTCACATTCTGCCTGCCCCCGGCTTTCGTATTTTCCCGCTCCGGACTGTTATTCAAAAACCACTTCCTTGTCCCGATTTTCCATTTTAATCACGATCACCGGGTAAGAGGGTTCTTTTGAAATTTTCTCCGTCTGGGACGGCCCCACCAGGGTGGTGGCCACATAAATGTTCTCTTCTCCCTCGGAGCACTCATCCACTGTGATGCTGTAGCCTCCCGTGTCCTGCTTTCCGTATCCTCTCACTGCGTACAGCCCGCCCTCATCGCTGAAGGCAATCTGCATCTCCTCCTCCCTGTGTTCCTCAATCACCTGCGCCAGCTCCTCCGGCACCTCCTCCGGCTGCACCACCGTAAAATCCAGCGCGGTCCGCTCCTCGTCCCCCACCC